>VGXH01000571.1 GCA_016873405.1 bacterium | reverse complement strand
GGCCTCCTGGGCCCGGGCGCTGGCCGGGGCGCTCAGCACGGCGGCCGCGAGGCTCGCGGCCGCCATGAGGATCGGGAACTTCGTCAACCGGTGTCCTTCCTTGCTCGCGGCGCCCGGCGCGCGCCGGGCGCCCCTTGACCTAGTGGCCCGCCGACTTCGGCTTCGGCTTGGCGTTCCACAGCCGCAGCGCCATGAACAGGCCCAACGCCGCCACCGGGATCATCGAGATCGGCCAGGCCTGCCAGTTCGCCGGGTCGGTGGCCGGACCGGTCAGCTTGCCGCCGGCATCGAGCTCCACCTTGGGCAGGATCCACGCGTAGAGCAGCGACATGGTCCCGGTGCCCAGGTAGACGAAGCCGTCGATGATGCCCACGGCGATGCCGGCGTTCTTGGCGCCTCCGAAGTCCATGCTGGCGGTGCCCGACAGCATGCCGTGCACGCCGATCACGGCCATCGACATCACGACCACGAGCCAGCCCACGATGGGCGTCGTGTAGGTGAAGGTCAGCAGCACCGCGCCGGCCAGCATCAGCGCGTACAGGAAGCCGGCGACCGGCCCCCGCCGCGACTGGAAGAGGTGGTCGCTGATGAAGCCCGCGAAGACGCCGCCCATGATGCCGGCGATGCACAGCAGCAGGCCCCAGTTCTCGTTCACGAAGCTGGACTTGAGGCCCAGCGCGGCGTTGGTCTGCTTGGCGAACGAACCGTACCACTGCATGATCGCCTGGCGCAGGAACCCGCTGCAGAACTCCACGACGGAGATGGTCATGATGATCGGGTTGGTCAGCATCTTCTTGAAGACGTCAACGGCCCCCAGGCGCGGCCCTTCGTCGCCGCTGGTTGCATCGCCGGTGTTGAAGTCCACGAGGCCCGCCTGCGCCGGCGAGTCGCGGACCACCATCCAGTCGATGACCCAGAAGACGCCCAGCAGCAGCGCCGGCATGAGGAAGACCCAGGACAGGCCCATGCCGGACAGGATCATGTCGCCGATGTCGAAGGCGAAATAGATGCCCAGCGCGATGAGGATGCCGAAGATGGCGCCGAAGACGCCGCGCTCGCGCACGTGGAACCAGGGCGCGTTCACCTTGACGATGGCCACGGCGCCGAAGCTCTGGAAGTACATGTTGACCGCGTAGAGCACCGAGAAGACCGGCAGGAAATTCTGCGCGAGCGCGCCGGACAGGGGGCCGCGCTCGACCAGCGACAGCGACGCCAGGCCCATCAGCAGGTGGACGACGGTGGCGCCCGCGGTGCCGATCAGCATGGCGATGCGGCCGCCCAGGCGATCGGTCAAGGGGCCGTTGATGATGAACGAGATGCCGTAGACGATGGTCCCGACCATGAAGATCAGGCTGAAGCCGTCGTTGCCCATGAGCGGGCCGCCGCCGGGGCCGGCCATCTCCTCGAACGCGTACTGGCTGACCTTGAGGTTGTAGCGCCCCATGTAGAGGAAGGCGTAGGTCAGGCCCAGCGGCAGCCAGTTCATGACCCGGCGGCGGAGGTAGCGCTTGTCGTGGCCGACGTCGATCGACGGCAGCCTCCAGAACACGAAGCCGACGACGCCAAGGAGGATGAGGACCGGCAGGAACTCGTGCAACCACTGCGGCATGACCGACTCCCGGGGTTGACCGGACTGACCGTGCGTGACCGGCAACGATACGCCATCGCGGGCGGCGCGGCCACCCCCGATCGCGACATCCGAACGCGATGCCTAGCCCGGGCTAGTCCTGGCGCCGGATGACCACCAGCGTGATGTCGTCGGACTGCGCCACGCCGCGCGTGTGGTCGGCCACGGCGGCCAGGATGGCGTCCTGGATGCCGCTGGCCGGCAGGTGGCGGCTGCGCCGCAGCACGTCGCACAGGCGCTCTTCGCCGAACATCGCCTCGGGGTCCTCCTCGTCGGCGCCCGGCGACACCGCCTCGGTGATGCCGTCGGTGTACATGACGATGACCTCGCCCGGGGCCAGTTCGACGGTGTCCTGCTGGTAGATCATGTCCCCGACCATGCCCAGCAGCAGGCCGCCGGTGGTCAGGCGTTCGAGGGAACCGTCACGGCGCAGCACGAGCGGCGGGTTGTGACC
>VGXH01000570.1 GCA_016873405.1 bacterium | reverse complement strand
TCGCCGACCGCATCGCCGCCTGGCTGGCGCCGGCCGCGGCGGAGGTCGACGCGCCGTGAATGCCCCGCGCTGGCTGCTGACCGACGCCGCGCTGGAGGCCGCCGGCTGGCGCCACGGCTGGACCACCGGCGAGGGCCCCGACTTCCGCGGCGACCCCGCAATGCCGCCGATGGCCGCGGCGATGGCGCGCCTGTGCCGCGCGGCCCGGTTGCCGCAAGCCGCCTGGGTGCGGCAGGTGCACGGCGGTTGCGTGCTGCGCGCCGGCGGCCCCGGCCTGGCCGGCGAGGCCGATGCGCTGTGGTCGACCCGGCCCGGTCTGGCCGTCGTGGGCCGCGGCGCCGACTGCCCGCTGGTGCTGGTGGGCGGCCGTCGCGAGGACGGCGGCGGCGTGTGGGGCTTCGCGCACGCCTCCTGGCGCTCGACCGTGGCCGGGATCACGCCCGCGCTGGTGGCGGCGATGGCCGCGGCGGGCCTGCGGCCGTCAGCGGCGCGGGCGCTGATCTGTCCCTCGGCCGGACCGTGCTGCTACGAGGTCGGCCCGGAGGTGCGCGCGGCGATGCTGTCCGCGCGCGGCGAGCGCGCAGCGGCCTGGTTCCGTCCCCACGAGGCCGAGGGGCGTCCGCCGAAGTGGCGCCTGGACCTGTGGGCGGCCAACGAGGCCGAGCTGCGGGCGGCGGGCCTGCCCACCGCGAGCGTCGGCAACCGGCGGCACTGCACGATCTGCGGCGGCGCCGTCTACCCGAGCCACCGCCGCGACGGCGAGCGGGCCGGACGCCTGGCCGCCTTCATCGCCGGACCGCGGGTCTGAGCGCCGGACCGCGCCCCTGAACGCCGGGTCGCCGCGCCGCTACATCGAGCGCCGGTACTGCCCGCCCACCTGATAGAGCGCGGCGGAGATCTGCCCCAGCGAGCAGCACGTGGCCGCCTCGAGCAGCGCCGCGAAGGTGTTGCCGCCGCCGGTGGCCGCCCGCTGCAGCGCGGTCAGGCGTTCGGGAGCCGTCGCCGCGTGGCGCGCCTGGAACGCGGCCAGCGACGCGATGGCGAACTCCTTCTCCGCCTCGGTGGAGCGGATCACTTCGCCCGGGACGATGGTCGGGGACCCGGCGGGGTCCAGATACGTGTTGACCCCGATGATGGGCAGCTCGCCGCTGTGCTTGAGCGACTCGTAGCGCAGCGACTCCTCCTGGATCTTCGTGCGCTGGTACATGCGCTCCATGGCGCCCAGCACGCCGCCGCGCTCGCTGAGGGCGCCGAACTCGGCCAGCACGGCCTGCTCCACCAGATCGGTCAGCTCGTCGATGACGAAGGAGCCCTGCAGCGGGTTCTCGTTGCGGGCCAGCCCCAGCTCGCGGTTGATGATCAGCTGGATGGCCATCGCGCGCCGCACCGATTCCTCGGTGGGCGTCGTGATCGCCTCGTCGTAGGCGTTCGTGTGCAGCGAGTTGCAGTTGTCGTAGATCGCATACAGCGCCTGCAGCGTCGTGCGGATGTCGTTGAACGCGATCTCCTGCGCGTGCAGCGAACGCCCCGACGTCTGGATGTGGTACTTCAGCATCTGGCTGCGCTCGTTGCCGCCGTAGCGGTGGCGGATGGCGCGCGCCCAGATCCGCCGCGCCACGCGTCCGAGCACGGAATACTCGGGATCCATGCCGTTGCTGAAGAAGAACGAGAGGTTCGGCGCGAAGCTGTCGATGGGCATGCCGCGCGAGAGATAGTACTCGACGTAGGTGAACCCGTTGGCCAGCGTCAGCGCCAGCTGCGTGATCGGATTGGCGCCGGCCTCGGCGATGTGGTAGCCGCTGATCGACACCGAGTAGAAGTTCCGCACGCGGTGGTCGCTGAAGTACTGCTGGATGTCGCCCATCAGGCGCAGCGCGAACTCGGTCGAGAAGATGCAGGTGTTCTGGGCCTGGTCCTCCTTGAGGATGTCCGCCTGAACGGTGCCGCGCACGGCCGCCAGCGTGTCGGTCTTGATGCGCTCGTACGTCTCGCGCGGCAGCACCTGGTCGCCGCCGGCGCCCAGCAGCAGCAGACCCAGCCCGTCGTTGCCCTCGGGCAGCGCCCCCGAGTAGGCGGGCCGGCT
>VGXH01000569.1 GCA_016873405.1 bacterium | reverse complement strand
AGTCGGTGCGCGAGGTCCTCGACCAGCGCCGGCGCGAACTCGCGCACCGACTCGCACATGTCCTTGACGTCCTGGCGGCTGAGCAGCTCGTCGGCGTGGGCCCGAATCAGCTCCGACAGGTGGGTCGCCAGCACGGCGGCCGGCTCGACCACCGTGTAACCCTCCAGCTCGGCGCGCGCCTTCTGGTCGGCGTCGATCCAGACCGCCGGCAGGTTGAAGGCCGGCTCGATCGTCGCCGTCCCGTCGATGTGTCCGCAGTCCTGGCGCGTGCTCATGGCCAGCAGGCGGCCGGGAAAGAGCAGGGCCCGCGAGACCTCGACGCCCTTGAGCTTCAGCACGTATTCCTGGGCGCCGAGATGGAGGTTGTCCCGCACGCGGATCGGGTGGACGAAGATGCCCAGCTCCGCGCCGACCTGGCGACGGATGCTGCCGATGCGGTGCAGGAGGTCGCCGCCGCGCGACTCGTCCACCAGCGGGATCAGGCCGTAGCCGATCTCCAGTTCCAGCTTGTCCAGCACGAACAGATCCTCGCCGCGCGGTCCGCTCCGCTCCGGCGCCGCCTTCGCCTGCTCGTCCTGGCGCTCCTCGCCCGCCAGCTCGGCCGCGCGGGCGGCGTCGAAGTCCTTGACGCGCTTGCTCATGAAGACGCCCGTCGCCGCCGTCGCCGCGCTGAAGAACAGGAACGGCAGGGTGGGCAGGCCCGGAATCAGCGCCAGCACAGCCAGCGCCCCCGAGGACAGGTAGATGGCCTTGGTCTGGCGGAAGACCTGGACGGTGATGGTCTGGCCCAGGTTCAGGTCCCCGGAGGTGCGGGTGACCACCAGGCCGGCGGCCGTCGAGACCAGCAGGGCCGGCACCTGGCTGACCAGGCCGTCGCCGACGGTCAGCATCGTGAACCGCGAGAGCGACTCGCCGGCGGACATGCCCATCTGCAGCATGCCGATCGCGAAGCCGCCGACGATGTTGATCACCGTGATGATGATGCCCGCGACGGCGTCGCCCTTGACGAACTTGCTGGCGCCGTCCATGGCCCCGAAGAACTCGGCCTCGCGCGCGATCTCGGCGCGGCGCTGGCGGGCCTGGCGCTCGTTGATCATCCCCGCGTTGAGGTCGGCGTCGATGGCCATCTGCTTGCCCGGCATGGCGTCCAGCGTGAAGCGCGCGGCCACCTCGGCGATGCGGCCCGAGCCCTTGGTGATGACCATGAAGTTGATGATCACCAGGATGACGAACACGATCACGCCGATGACGTAGTTGCCGCCGACCACGAAGTTGCCGAAGGCCTCGATGACCTGTCCGGCCTGCCCGCTGCCCAGGATCAGCCGCGTCGAGGCGACGTTCAGCGACAGTCGCATGAGGGTCAGGATCAGCAGGAGCGACGGGAAGCTGTTGAACTGCAGCGGTTCCTTCAGGTACAGGGCCACCAGAAGGACGGTCACGGAGAAGGCGATGCTGAACGTCAGCATCAGGTCCAGCAGGATCGGGGGCACCGGGACGATCATCAGGCCCAGAACGACGAGCACCGCCGCGGCGCTCAGGACGTTGCTGTTGGCCAGCACCAGATCCCGGTTGATGACCTGTTCCTGCTCCAACCCCTATCCCTTCGCGCTCAGGACCGCTTCAGGCGGTAGACGTAGGCCAGGACCTCGGCCACGGCCTGGAAGAGGCTCTCCGGGACGTAGTGCCCCACTTCGACTTCCGCATGCAATGCCCGCGCCAGCGGCTTGTTCTCGATGACCGGGACCCGGCTCTCGCGCGCCAGCCGCCGGATGATGCCCGCCAGGTGGTCGGCGCCCTTGGCCACGACCTTCGGGGCCGGCGAGCCTGGCTCGTATTTGAGCGCCACGGCGAAATGCGTCGGATTTGTGACCACCACGTCCGCGGTGGGCACGGCGGCCATCATGCGCTTGCGGAACGCCTCGTACTGCATGCCGCGGACCCTGGCCTTGATCTGCGGGTCGCCCTCGTAGTCCTTGGCTTCCTGCTTCACCTCGTACTTGGACATCTTGAGGTTCTCTTCGTAGCGCCACTTCTGCCAGAACCAGTCGATCAGGGCGAGCACGACGCAGAAGGCCAGCAGGGG
>VGXH01000568.1 GCA_016873405.1 bacterium | reverse complement strand
GGGGCCCGACCGCCGCGGCCAACGCCGCGTCGTACACGATCACGTAGCTGCCGCGGCTGACCGTGGCCGCCTTGTCCGCCGGCAGGCCGGCCAGGGTGGCCTCCAGCGCCGGCGAGGCCAGGCGGTGGTCCGGCGTCTCGGCCGCCCAGTCGCCGTCGTGCGCCACCAGGACCTGCGCCTGGCCGACGCCCGCCGGGGCTGTCGCCAGCAACACCGGGCGGCCGCGCATGATCATGATGCGGCCGTCCGCGCCACCGGCGGCGGCCACCGAACCGGCGGGGGCCGACCGCCCGACTGTCGCGTTGCGCGGCAGCGCCACCAGGGCGGCGCGACCGGCCCCCTCGACGCCGGCCGGCGGCTCCGTCAGGGTGATCAGACCATCGGCGCGCGCCGGGCCGGTCCCGGCGAAGGACACGGAAACGGTCCCGGCCGCCACGAGGGCGACCAGGACCGCGGCGGAAGCAAGGCGCAGCCCTTGCGACAGGCAGGTCATCATCGGATCAGGCTCATCCTTCGGCTGACGAACGTCCCCTCGGTCTCGACACGATACAGGTAGACCCCGCTCGGCAGGGCGCGTCCCTCGTCGTCGAGACCCTGCCACACGAACTCGGTGCGGCCGGCCGGCGCGCGGTCCCACGTCCGGGTCAGCACGTGGGCGCCGCGCAGGTCGTGGATGGCGAGGGTGACCGCGCCCGGCTGGCGCAGTTCGAACCAGATCGTGGTCAGCGGATTGAACGGATTGGGCGTGTTGCCCGCCGCCAGCTCCGGAGCCGCCGGAACGGGGGCCTCGCTGGCGCCGCAGCCGCTGGCCTTCGCCCCGATCAGCAGGCCGCCACAGGGCGCGCCGGGGCGCGCGCCGACGGCGCAGGGACTGCCGGCGGCCAGGTTGTACTCGCGACCGGCGGTGCCGCAGAAGAGCGGATTGGCCGAGAAGTTGCCGCCGCCGTCGGTGCCGCACAACGCGTTGCCGCCCGCATTGCCCCAGATGTCCGTGCAGGTCACCACCGGCGTCGCGGACAGGCACCACAGGCCCTCGCCGGCGGTCGCGCCGACGATGATGCAGCGGGTGATCGTGGGCGCCGCGCCCCACTGCAGCGAGATGCCGCCGCCGAAGCCGTTCGCGCTCGTCGCGTTGCCGGCGATGGTGCAGTTCTCGATGACCGGCGACGGCGTGAACGAGATGTCGATGCCGCCGCCCTCGGCGTAGAAGCCGCTGCAGGTGTTGCCGACGATCGTCACGCGGCGGATCACCGGATCGCTCTGGCTGACCGCGATGCCGCCGCCGAGGCTGTAGGTGCCGGCCGCGTCGTTGCCCTCGATCAGGCAGTCCTCGATGAGCCCGCCGGCCTCCTGCACGAACGCCACGCCGCCCCCGTAGCCCAGCGTCACGTTGTCGGTGATCACGCAGTCGGTGATGGTCGGCGTGGCGCTCTGCGCCGCGATGCCGCCGCCGTTGCCGAAGGCGGCATTGATGACGTTGGCGTGGACCGTGCAGCCGTCGATCACCGGCGCGCACTCGGTGCGGATGAAGATCCCGGCTCCCGACGGCGCGGTGTTGTGATGGATGTTGCAGTCGACGACCTGCGGGCTGCTGCCCTCCTCGATCGCCAGCCCCCCGCCCTGCTTGGCCAGGTTGTGGTCGATCTCCAGGCGCGTCAGGGTCGGGCCCGCGTTGTTGATGCAAATGACGCCGCCGTCCTGGCAGGCGGTCACGCGCACGTCGGTCACCGTCACGGACGAGGTCACGTTCCGCAGCAGGATCCCCGCACCGTAGATCTGCGCGTAAGCCCCGCGCACCTGCAGGTTCTCCACGCGGCAGCCCGCAACGAACTCGCCGAAGATGCCCCGCCCGAGCCCCTGCGCGTCGATGATCGTCGCGTTCGGGCCGGCGCCGCGGATGGTCACCCCGGTCTTGAGGATGACGCAGGCCGGCGTGGAGCCCGGGCCCTCGGTCGGATGGGTGCAGTCGAAGTAGGTGCCGGCGGCGATGCGCACGGTGTCACCGGCGGCGGACGCCTGCACGGCGGCGTGGATCGTCGCGTATTGGGCGGGCACCTGGCGGGTCACGGCGGCGGCCGGATACCC
>VGXH01000567.1 GCA_016873405.1 bacterium | reverse complement strand
GGGGTCGGCGGCATGCGCCTGGTCGGCGAGGGCACCTGGAGGCGCACGGAGCAGCCGGACGGACCGGTCGAGACGACGCGCCTGGCGCGCCTGGACCTGGCCGGGCGCTGGGAGCGCGCCGGCAGCGACTGGTCGCTGGGCTACCGCGTCGACAACAGCCGCAGCGAGGTGCTCGACCGGCAGATCGTGTTCGTGGGCGAGCGGCAGGGCGACTTCGACCAGGACGGCGACTACGTGGGTCGCGACCAGGGCGACTACGACGTGGTGCTGGCGGGCACCGACAGCCTGGTGGCGACGACGGCCGTGCGCGGCGACCTCCGCTGGCGACAGGGGTTCCGGTTCCTCGGCCGCGAACGCTGGTACGGCGGCTGGTCGACGCAAACCACGACGTCGCTGGAAGGGCGCAGCACGACCGACCGCGTGGGACGCCTGCTGGCCCTGGATCCGGCCGTGATCTTCGACGGGCGCACGGCGGTGCTCGGCGATCTCAACTTCGCGCAGGAGCTCTCGCTGCTCGAACACGAGCCGCGCTTCGACCTGCGCGGCCGCTTCGCCTATCGTCAGGCCCGCGACCGGCAGTTCGCGGCCCATCCTGAGGATCGCCTGGACCGGCGCTGGCAGGCCACCGGCAGCGCCAACCTGAACGCGCGGGTCACCGTGCGCGGCCGCTACGCCGCCGAGGCCGAGCGGCGCGAGTCCGCCGAATCCGCGCTCAGCGCCCGGCGCAGCCAGGACCTCGCCACACGCCGGCTGGAACTGGGCTGGCAGCTGGCGCCGGGACCGGATCTGCGGGTCGGCCTGCAGGGCGAGCGCGTGACGCGCCGCGACGCGGTCTCGGGCGTCGCGCAGCGGGAGTGGGCCCTGCGGCCGTCGGCCCGGGCGCGGCTGCGCGCGGGCTGGTCGGCGCTCCTGGAGGCGCGCTGGTCCACCGTGGCCAGCGACGAGCCGCCCGGCGCGTTGCGCCCGTATCTCTTCCCGTACCCCGGCGGGAACGTCGAGTCGACGTGGCGCGTGTCGTGGGAGCCGTCGCGCACGCTGACCGTGTCGGCTTCCTGGTTCGCGCGGCGCGAGGGCGAGAGGGGGTGGCAGCATGATCTGCGGCTGGAATCGACGGCGCGGTTCTGAGCGCGCGCGGCCCGTCATCTCGGCGGCGCTGCTGGCGCTGACCGTGGTCGCGACCGCCGCGGGCGGCGCGGGCGCCGGGCTTGCCTCCGCGCGCCCCCCCGGTCCCGCGGTGTCGCCGGCCGCGCTGCCGCTGCCGCTCCTGCTGCCGCCCGCACCCGGGTCCGCGGCGCCGGCGGCCCCTCGCGCCACGGGCGGGCCGCCGCCGCCGCCGGGCGCCGTGGTCTGGGCGGGCGCCGCGCCGCCCGACGCGGGCGAACTCGCGTGGCTGCGGGAGGACCGCGCGTGGCTGGCCGGTCCGGCAGCGGCGAGCCTGCCGCGTCTGGCCGCCGCCGACACGGTCGCCGGCGCCGCCGCCGGCGCGCAGGACGCGCTGCGCCGCCGCCTGGCGGTGGCGATCATCGCCCGCGGCGACACCGTCGGCCCGCTGCGCGCGCCCGCCTCGGCGCTGCGCGACCGCTGGCTTGCGCGCGGCTACCTGCAAGCCGCGGTCGAAGCCCGCGGCGACTCGCTGGCCGTCGACCCCGGCGGCGCCTGGACCTTCGGCGACTGGGACGTGGGCGGCGAGGCGTTCCCCGGGCGTGAGCGCCTGCTCGCGGACTGGCTGCCGGCGTCCGGCGGCCGCTTCGAGGCGCGACGCCTGGACGACGCCGCGACCGGACTGCTGGAGGCGCTCGGCGAACTGGGCTACCCGTTTCCGCGCTGGATCGTCTCGGACCTGCATCTGGATGCGCGCGCGCGCGCGGTGGACACGCGGGCCGTGCTGCTCCCTGGCGTCGCCTCCCGCATCGGACCGGTCACGTCCGACCTGGAGGATCCGCGCGCGCAGCGCTTCCTGGTGCGATCGTCGGGGCTGCGAACAGGCGCGCCCGTTCGCGGCAGCGATCTGCGGCGCGCCGTCGAGCGGCTCTGGGCGCGCGACCTGTGGGAGGAGGTGGGCGAACCGCGGGTTTACGCAACCACGGCCGCCGACAAAA
>VGXH01000566.1 GCA_016873405.1 bacterium | reverse complement strand
GACCGCCGCGTCCCCCGCGGCCGCCCTCGTCGCGACCGCCGCGACCGCCGCGACCGCGCCCGGACGAGCCCTCGGCCGTCAGGTCGTGCGCGCGGCCGTCGTCGTCGCGGCGGCGGTCACGGCCGCCGAAGCGGCTGCCGCCGCGCGAGCGCCGCTTGGTCACCAGCACCCTGGCCTGCCGCGCGCCGATGAACCCCATCAGCCCCGCGCGGGGCTCCTCCAGCACCTTGATCTCGACTTCGTCCCGCCGCAGGCCCAGCTGCAGCAGGGCTTCGGACACCGCCAGGTCGACGGTCTTGCCCTTGGTTTCGATTGAGTCGCTCATGTCTTGACTGCGCCTCCAGAAGCCGTCGTCTTCATGATCCGCCACGACTGGTACGCCTGCAGTACGTTCTGCACGAACCAGTAGAGGACCAGGCCCGACGGCATGTTGTAGAAGATGAAGACCATCATCACCGGCATCAGCGTGTTCAGCATGGCCATCTGAGCGCCGCCGGTGGTCGGGGTGAACTTGGTCTGGAAGTACATCGCGATGCCCATCAGGAACGGCAGGACGTTCAGGTCCACCGGCAGCCCGAGGGGGGCGCGCACCAGCGTGTCGGGCTGCGAGAGATCGCTCATCCAGCCGAAGAAGGGCTGGCCGCGCAGCGAGACCATGTGGCTGAGCGCCTGGTACAGCGCGATGAAGACGGGAGACTGGACCAGCAGCGGCCAGCAGCCGGACAGGGGATTGACCTTCTCCTCCTGGTACAGCTTGATGGTCGCGGCGTTCAGCTTCTCCTTGTCGTTCTTGTACTTCTCCTGCAGGGCCTTCAGCTTGGGCTGCAGTTCCGCCATCTTCTTCATGGACTTGGTCGAGGTCTGCGTGAGCGGGTAGAACATCAGCTTCGTCACGATGGAGAAGAAGATGATGACCAGGCCGTAGTTCGGGATCACCTTGTACAGCAGGTCCATGCCCCACAGCACGAGCTTCGAGAGCGGGCGCACCCACTTCCAGCCCAGTTCCATGGCGTTTTCCAGACCCTGTCCGTAGACGGTGAGCAGTTCGGCCTGCTGCGGGCCGATGAAGAGGTCCAGGCGCGCGGTGGCCAGGCCACCGCCGGCGGCGCGCCGCGCGGGCAGGTCCAGGGCCCAGGACTGGGCCTGGCGCTCCTGGTTCCCGCCGAGGCGCACCGTGCCCTCGACCGGTCCCCCCTGCTCGAGGGGGACGATGCCGGCGATCATGAAATAGCGGTCCTGCAGGCCGGCGTAGCGGATGGACCCGCGCCACTGGCCCTCGACCTTCGCGACGTCCTTCTTCAGGTCCTCGCGCTTGCGCAGGTGCAGGTCTTCGCCGATGCCCGCGAACGCGCGCAGCATCCCCCGCTCCTGCTTCTCGTTGCGCTCGACCAGCGCGATGCCGCGGTTCCAGCCGAACCGCATCGCATCGGCATTGCCGGTCTGCGCCAGCAGGTTGGCCACGGCCACGCCGTCGCCACCCAGCTCCAGGTCGACCGTGACGTTGTACGTCGCCGGGTCGAACGTGAAGATCTTCCGCACCTCCAGGCCGCCGCGCGTGGCGCCGCGCAGGGTCAGGGTGCGCTTGCCGTCGCCGGCCGCCAGCGCGAAGTCGCCCTGGTCGGCCGTGTACGGGAACGCGGCCAGGTCCAGCTCCGCGGCGCGGAAGACGATCTTGTCCGCCCCGCCCCCGAAGCCCCGGGGCACCATCTGCAGCGGGCCGCCCTGCCACGACTTGTGCTCGAGCAGCTCCCAGCCCCCCACCGCGCCGCCGAGCATCTCGATGCGCGCGCGGTAGAGCGGCGTGGTCACGGCCACGGCTTCCGGGCCGCCGGTGGCCGGCAGCGGCTGCAGGGCCTGCTCCATGGTCAACGGCAGGTCGGAGGCCGGGCCGTCGCCGGCGGCGGGAGTTGACGCGATGGTGGTCTCCAGGGGCGCTGCCGCTTCGCGCCCGGCCGCGGGTTCGGCGGCGGGCGTCGCGACGGCCGCGGTGTCGGCGCGCTGCGCCGCCGGAGGCGTGGGCGGGTACATCTGCCCCATGACGAAGAAGTAGCCGATGATGATGACGAAGATCAGGGCGAAGCCGAGCAGCGGGCGCCTATTTT
>VGXH01000565.1 GCA_016873405.1 bacterium | reverse complement strand
CGCGGCAGGCCGCGCCCGGCTTCTGGAGCGACCAGGAGGAGGTCGGCCGCGTCGTCGGTCGCGTGCGGACGCTGAAGCAGTGGACGGCGCCGCTCGGGGCGGCCGTGGCGAAGGCCGCGGACCTGCAGGTGCTGGCCGAGCTGGCCCAGGAGGCCGGCGACGAGGACACGGCAGCGGAGGTCGCCACCGGCGTCGCGGAGCTGGAGCGCGCGATCGAGAAGATCGACTTCCAGTTCCTGCTCAGCGGCGAGGCGGACGAGCGCGGCGCCGTGCTGGAGATCCACCCGGGAGCGGGCGGCACCGAGAGCCAGGACTGGGCGCAGATGCTGCTGCGCATGTACACGCGCTACATCGAGGCCTCGGGCTGGAAGTGCCAGACGTTGGACCTGCAGGCGGGCGAGGAGGCCGGCATCAAGTCGGCGGTGATCGAGGTGGACGCCGCCTTCGCCTTCGGCTACCTCAAGTCCGAGTCGGGCGTCCACCGGCTGGTCCGCATCTCGCCGTTCGACGCCCAGAAGCGCCGCCACACCTCGTTCGCCTCGGTGTTCGTCTACCCGCTGGTCGAGGACGACATCTCCGTCGAGATCGACCCGAACGACCTGCGCATCGACACCTTTCGCGCGCAGGGCGCCGGGGGACAGCACGTCAACAAGACGGACAGCGCGATCCGGATCACGCACGAGCCGACCGGCATCGTCGTCTCCTGCCAGAGCGAGCGCAGCCAGCACCGCAATCGCGAGAGCGCGATGACCATGCTGAAGGCCAAGCTCTACGCGCGCGCCATGGAGGAGAAGCAGCGGGAGAAGGACGCGATCGAGGCGGGCAAGATGGACATCGCCTGGGGCAGCCAGATCCGCTCCTACGTGCTTCAGCCCTACACGAAGGTCAAGGACCACCGGACCGACCACGAGACCGGCAACTCGACCGGCGTGCTGGACGGCGACCTGGACGGATTCATCGACGCGTACCTGCGCTGGCAGGGCGCCCGGCAGCGCTGAGGCGGCCGGAGCGACGGGCGCGCGGCCGACCGCGGCGCCGAAAGGAACGACGTGGCCGAGAACGACCTGAATTCCGACGCGGGCGGAGCGGAACTGCCGCCCGAGGGCAGCGCGGCCTTCCAGCGGCTGGTCGAAGGGCGGCTCGAGAAGATGCGCGAGCTGGGCCGCGCCGTCGAACTGTATCCCTACGCCTACGAGCGGACGCACACGAGCGGGCAATTGCGGGCGGCGGAGGCGGACCTCACCGCCGCCGGGGCGGTCGTGCGCGTGCCCGGCCGCGTGATGACCAAGCGCGGCGCCGGCAAGACGCTGTTCGCGCCCATCCAGGACGAGTGGGGGCGCATCCAGGCCTACTTCAAGCTCGACATCCTGGGTGAAGAGCGGTTCCACCGCATCACCAAGCTGGTGGACATCGGCGACTGGATCGGCGTCGAGGGCACCCTGTTCCGCACCCGGACCGGGGAGCTGACCATCCAGGTGACGGACTTCACCTTCCTGGCGAAGGCGATCCGGCCGCTGCCGGAGAAGTACCACGACCTGTCGCTGGAACTGAAGAGCCGGCGGCGGCACCTGGACCTGGCGATGAACCTGGAGAGCCGCGAGCGCTTCAAGAAGCGCAGCGCGATCATCGCCGAGGTGAGGGCTTTCTTCGGCGACGAGGGCTTCCTCGAAGTGGAGACGCCGGTGCTGCAGCCGCTCTACGGCGGCGCCACCGCGCGACCGTTCACCACGCACCACAACGCGCTGGACGCGCGGCTCTACCTGCGGATCGCCGACGAGCTGTACCTCAAGCGGCTCGTCGTGGGCGGGCTGGAACGCGTCTACGAGATCGCCAAGGACTTCCGCAACGAGGGGATGGACCGCACGCACAATCCCGAGTTCACCATGCTCGAGTGCTACGCGGCCTGGTGGGACTACGGGCACATGCTGGACCTCACCGAGAGGCTCCTGCGCCGACTGGCCCGGCGCTTCGGCCGCGACGGCGTGCTGTCCTACGGCGGTCACGAACTGGACTTCGAGCGGCCGTTCGCGCGCCTGCGCTTCATGGACGCCCTGGCGGAGCGCACCGGCGTGGACCTCATGGCCCTCGACGACGCCGGCCCC
>VGXH01000564.1 GCA_016873405.1 bacterium | reverse complement strand
CGTCTCGGGCGAGGTGACCAGCGAATCGTTGTAGGCGTTGCGCAGGCGGCTCCACTCGATGACGAAGCGGCGCCGCGCCGCGTCGTGCCAGGTGAAGACGCCGCCCTCGCCCGGGGTCTGGCGCAGTTCGTCCCAGAAGACGGCGACCATGTCGTCGGCGGCGCCGGGCGTCGGGATCCGCCAGTTGCGGTAGTAGAGGACGGGCGTGGCGCCGAACGAGAACCAGCCGTTCGAGCAGACGCTGACCTTCGTGAACTCGCGCCCGTAGTAGCGGAACGGGAAGGGCAGGTCCACGACCGCGACACCGTCGGCGTAGAGCGCGGTGTCGGCCAGGGCCAGCGCGGCGCCGCCGCCGCCGAGGGCGGGGTCGATCTCGAGCCAGTCGTACACGGGCGCCCGCGCCTGGCCGAGGTCCAGATTGTCGATGGCGTAGTAGCCGTGGCGGTCCGGGCCGGTGGGGTCGTGCGCCGCGGCGGCGCCGCACGGCAACGGCACGTCCAGGCGCGCGGCGCCGCCCTCGGCGAACGTGAGGTACAGGTCCAGCGATGCCAGGTGGCCGGCGGGGCAGTCGGGCGCGATGGCCAGCGCAAAGGCGCCGGGCGTCGACGCCGTGGTGGCGCCGACGATGGCGCCGGGCAGCGCGGCCTCGCCGGCGGTGACCGTCACCCAGCGATCGGTGCTGCGCAGATCGGCCTGCACGCCGGCGGTCGCGCGGTCGCCGTCGTTGGCCAGGGTCAGCGCGAGGGTCGGGGCGCCGCCCGCGACGACTGCGCCGGACGGCGTGACGGCGGCCAGCGAGGCGCGGGGGCCGGAGATCGCCAGTTCGACGATGCCCGCGCCGTTGCCGGCGCCCGACGAGCTGGCCAGGTCGAGCACCAGGGAGGCGACGGTGCCGCCGGCCGCCGAGGCGTCGAGCGCGACGACGTAGCCCCAGCTCCCGTTCGCGACCTGCCCCGGTCCGATGCTCAGGTACGGCGCCGTCGGCCGCAGCACGGTGACGCCCGGCGTCGTGCTGCGGCGGAGCGCCCCGCGCACGCCCGGCACCGTCGCCGAACCGCCGTTGCGCACCGGCACGACCAGCTCGACCGTCTCGCCCGGCTCGGCGATGCCGTCGCCGTCGCCGCGACTCAGCCCGCTGCCGTCGTCGATGACCACGCAGGCCAGCGGGCGCAGCGCCGCGGCCTGCGGCGCGACGGCAACAGCGCCCAGCCACGGCCGCAGGTTCGGGCCCGTCACCGTCAGCTGCAGGGCGCCGGTCGGCAGTCCCGCCAGCGGCAGCACCACCCGGCCATCATCGCCCGTCACCGCCACCGCCAGCGGGTCGCCGGCCGCGCGCAGGCAGACCACCGCGCCGGCCACGGGCTGGCCGCCCGACTTGACGGTGACCGGCAGCGCGTCGGCGGCCGGATCCAGCGTTGCCGGCGCCGTGACCGCCAGCGGGCGGGGCACCGCGGTCCACAGCGGCGTCGCCGGGTCGCCCATCAGGTTGTTCCACACCGACCAGATGGCGACTGCGTCGGGCTCGATCTGCCCATAGTTCGCGTACATGTGCAGCTTGCCGCGCGAGAGCGCCGGACCCAGCCGCGGGTCGCCCGACAGCAGCGCGTGGTCGATGATGCCCTGGAACATGCTGTCGTTGTAGCGGGTGTGCGTGCCGGTGGTGGCGGTGCCGATGGCGGCGATGCCGCCGCCGTTGGCGGCGCGCAGGAAGGCCTCGCTGCGGCACGTCGTGTCGGTCCAGAAGCTGCCGGTGTCGCAGGTCAGCGTCACCACGAAGGGCAGCTTGCGCCCGTTGCTCAGCAGCGCGATGTGCCCGGTGCTCAGCCCGCTCATCTGCCAGTGCCCGCGGTAGGTGTAGAGCGACTTGCCGGCGTTGAGCGACGCCATCTGCTGCGTGACGTAATTGCCGCCGAAGATGGTGTCGATCGCCGTGAAGCTCAGGTCCAGCAGGTGCTGCTTGACCCAGCGGCTGGAGTAGATGGTGCTCCAGCCGGACTCCGAGACGTCGGCGACCAGACCCGCGCGGGTGAACCAGGTGGTGTCGTCGACCAGCCAGGGATCGCTCTCGTAGGCGACGATCTTGCCCACGACCGTGGCCAGCTGCG
>VGXH01000563.1 GCA_016873405.1 bacterium | reverse complement strand
CCCCCGTGGTCGTGGAGGTTGGCTGCGTGCAGCGGCCAATGTACAATGCCGGGGCCGCGCCGTGAAGCCCCGGCCACCCGCGAAAGGACGCCCCGCATGAACAAGCCGCCCGCGCTCGCACTGGCCACGTGTGCCGCGCTGCTCGTTTCGGTCGCCATCGCCGGCGACGAGGCCATGACCCGGCCCGACCGCGCCGACCTGATCCTGCACGGCGGCAAGGTGCTGACGATGCTCGAGACCGAGCCCGCGCCCGCCCCCACCGCCGTCGCCGTCGCCGCCGGCCGCATCCTCTTCGTGGGCGACGACCAGGGCGCGCTGGCGCTGGCGGCGCCCGGCGCGCGGGTGATCGATGTCAAGCAGGGCACGATCATCCCCGGCTTCATCGACAGCCACGCCCACCTCTACGGGCTGGGCAAGGCGCTGGCCGAGGTCGACCTGCGCGGCGCGGCCACCGTGGAGGAAGCCGTGGCCCGCGTGGCGCAGGCCGCCGCCGCCAACCCGGGTCGCAGCTGGCTGGAAGGCCGCGGCTGGGACCAGAACGACTGGCCGGTGAAGGAGTACCCGCACCGCAAACTGCTCGACCGGATGGCGCGCAAGCGGCCCATCCTGCTGCGGCGCGTGGATGGCCATGCCGCGTGGGCCAGCACGATGGCGCTGGCGCTGGCGGGCGTGACGGCGGCCACGCCCGACCCGGCCGGCGGCAGCATCGTGCGCGACGCGCAGGGCGAGCCGACCGGCGTGCTCATCGACAACGCGGTGGGGCTGGTCACGAAGGTGATCCCCGCCCCCGACGAGCCCGAGGTGCGCCGCCGCCTGCGCCTGGCCGCCGAGCACTGCCTGCGCCTGGGCGTGACCTCGGTGCACGACGCGGGGGTCTCCTGGGAGCGCGCGCAGCTGATGCGCAGGCTGGTCGACGAGGGCGCGCTCGGCGTGCGCGTCCACGCCATGTACGACGACGAAGCCGCCACCCTGGCCGCCGCCCTGCAGGCCGGCCCCTGGACGAGCGCCGACGGCATGCTCTCCCTGCGCGCGGTCAAGCTCTACGCCGACGGCGCCCTGGGCAGCCGCGGCGCCCTGCTGCTGGGCGACTACAGCGACCAGCCCGGCCACCGCGGCCTGGCCGTCACGAACCAAGACCACCTGCGCTGGGTGATGCGCACCCTGGGCGGCGCCGGCTTCCAGGTCTGCACGCATGCGATCGGCGACGGCGGCAACCGCCTGGTGCTGGACCTCTACGAGCAGGTGCTGGGCGAATTGAAGCCGCGCGATGCGCGCTGGCGCGTCGAGCACGCGCAGATCCTGGACCCGGCCGACATCCCGCGCTTCGCCAAGCTGGGCGTGGTCGCCGCGATGCAGCCGGTGCACTGCACCTCGGACATGGACTGGGCCGACGAGCGGCTCGGCGAAGGGCGCCTGAAGGGCGCCTACGCCTGGCAATCGCTGCTGAAGACCGGCGCGCGCCTGTGCTACGGCACCGACTTCCCGGTCGAGAAGGTGGAGCCGCTGGAAGGGCTCTACGCCGCGCGCACGCGCATGCATCCGGACGGCACGCCGATCGGCGGCTGGCGCGTCGAAGAAGCGGTCGACGCCCGCACCGCGCTGTGGCTCTACACGGCGGGCGGGGCCTGGGCGGGGTTCGCTGAAGACGAGGTGGGCGTCGTGGCGCCCGGCTTCAGGGCGGACCTGGTGGTGCTGAACGGGGATCCCGTGGCGTGCGAAGCGGCGGAGCTGCTGGGGATGAAGGCTGTCTGCACTGTGGTCGCCGGACAGGTCGTGGCCGGCGGGCTGTAGGAGCCGGCTCCGACCCCGACGATGCGCTTGACAGCGGGCGGCACCCCGCGCATACTTTGATCGGTTTCCGTACAAAGGCCGCGCCCGCCCGCCGCCGGGCGCACCGCGCGCCATGCCCCCGTCCGCCCGGAGGTCCCCCGTGAGCACCACCCGCCTGCTGGCCATGCCCCTGCTGCTCGTGTTCCTGCCCGCCCTGACCGGCTGCGGCGCCCGCGACGTCGCCGGGCTGGACGTGGCCCGCGCGCGCATCGAGCCGCTGGTCTTCGACGAGGCCTACGGGGACGACGTCTACTTCCAGGCCTTTTCGGGCACCTACCT
>VGXH01000562.1 GCA_016873405.1 bacterium | reverse complement strand
CCACGTTGTTGACGATGGTCGGCTTCTTCAGGAAGCCCGACACGGCGGGGAACGGCGGCTTGATGCTGGGCTGTCCCTTGCGGCCCTCGACCGAGTTGATCAGCCCGGTCTCCTCGCCGCAGATGTAGGCGCCGGCGCCCTTGTGCACGATCAGGTCCAGGTCGTAGCCGCTGCCCAGGACGTTCCGGCCCAGGTAGCCGGCGGCGTAGCACTCGTCGACGGCCTTCTGCACGCGGTCGATCAGCCAGCCGAACTCGCCGCGGATGTAGATGAAGCCCAGGTTGGCCCGCACCGCGAAGGAGCTGATGATCGTGCCCTCGATGGTCTGGTGCGGGTCGTAGTCCAGCAGCAGGCGGTCCTTGAACGTGCCCGGCTCGGATTCGTCCGCGTTGACGAAGAAGTAGACCTGGTCCGCGGCCTGGGGCACGAAACCCCACTTCGTGCCGGTGGGGAAGCCGGCGCCGCCGCGGCCGCGCAGCCCCGAGTCCTTGACCACGGCCTGCACCTCGGCCGGCTGCATGCCGCCCAGGACGCGGCGGAGGGCCTGGTAGCCGCCTTCCTTCTCGTACACGGCCAGTCGGTGGCCGTCGGTGCGGCCGAACCGCGCCGAGAGCAGCCGCGGCCCGCTGGGGCCGACGAAGACGCCGTTGTGCTCCACTCAGTCCACCCCTTCGCGGTCCGTGTCGGCGCGAGGCGCGACGCCGCGGCGCAGGCCGTCCAGCAGCGCGTCGGCCTTCGCCGGCGTCACGTTCTCGTACAGGTGCTTGCCCAGCTGCAGGCACGGTCCCATGCCGCAGGCGCCCAGGCACTCGACGCCTTCCAGCTGGAACAGCCCGTCGGCGGTGCGTCCGCCCAGCTTCACGCCCAGCCGGTCCTCCAGGTGCCGGATCAGCGGGCCGGCGCCCATGATGTGGCACGAGATGTTCCGGCAGACCTGCAGCGTGTGCTTGGCCTGCGGCGTGTCGCGGAACATCGTGTAGAAGCTGAGCACCTCGTGCACGCGCGCGTGGGGCACTTCCAGCTTCGCCACCAGCAGGTCGATGCCGCCGGGCGGCACCCAGCCCACCTCGTCCATGATCACCCACAGGCAGGGCATCAGCGCGCTGGCCTTGGTCGGGTAGCGCGCCGCCAGTTCGTCGATCCGCGCCAGCGAGGCCGGCGACAGCGCGAACCCGGTCGTCTCTTCGGTCGGCTTGCTCATCGGTTCGCGCCCTCCCGGCGCCGTGCCGTCAACGGTCCAGTTCGCCGGCGATGATGTTCAGGCTGCCCAGGATCGCGATCGCGTCCGGGATCATCGCGCCCTCGATCAGGAACGAGTACGCGGAGAAGATCGGGAAGCACGGCGGCCGCACCTTGAGGCGGTACGGATGGCCGCCGCCGTCCGAGACGGCGAAGAAGCCCAACTCGCCGTTGGCTCCCTCGCCGAAGCCGTAGGCCTCGCCCGCGGGCACCTGGACGCCCTCGTAGACCAGCTTGAACTGGTTCATGACGCCCTCGATGCTGCCGTACACGTTGCGCTTGGGCGGCAGGGTGATGGCGCGGTCGTCGAGGTTGACGGGGCCGTCCGGCAACCGGTCGAGGGCCTGCAGCACGATCGAGCGGCTCTGCACGATCTCGGCCATGCGCACCATGATGCGGTCGTGCGTGTCGCCGGCGGTCCCGGTGGGAATCTCGAACTCGTACTGCTCGTAGCCGGAGTAGGGCGCCAGCTTCCGCAGGTCCCAGGCCAGCCCCGTGGCGCGCAGGCACGGCCCGGTGAAGCCGAAGCTCAGCGCGTCGGCCCGGCTGATCGCGCCGACGCCGACGGTGCGGTCCAGGAAGATGCGGTTGCGCGCGATCAGCTTCATCACGTCGTCGTGCGCCACGAGCAGGTCGCGCAGCTTGGCGCGGATCTCGTCCGCGAATTCCGGGTACAGGTCGTGGCTGAGCCCGCCGATGCGCGCGTAGTTCGTCGTCAGCCGCGAGCCGCACAGCTTTTCCAGCGATTCGTAGAGGCTCTCGCGGATGTTGTAGAGGTACCAGTAGTTGGTCAGCGCGCCGATGTCCACGAGGTTCGCGCAGACGCAGACCAGATGGTCGATGATGCGCGACAGCTCGCTGACGACCACGCGGAT
>VGXH01000561.1 GCA_016873405.1 bacterium | reverse complement strand
GGCCGCGTCGAGGATGGCCGCCTTGACCGACATCGCCACGGCCTTGTGGTCGCGGTGGGCGCCGCCGATGGGCTCGGCGATGACGCCGTCGATCACCCCCAGTTCCAGCGCGTCGACGGCCGTCAGCTTCATCGCCTTGGCGGCCTCCTTGCTCTTGGCCGGATCGCGCCAGAGGATCGCCGCGCAGCCCTCGGGGCTGATCACCGAGTAGATCGAGTTCTCCAGCATGTAGACGCGGTCGCCCACGCCCAGCGCCAGCGCGCCGCCCGAGCCGCCTTCGCCCGTCACGAGGCAGACGATGGGCACCGGCAGGTCGGACATCTCGCGCAGATTGCGGGCGATGGCCTCGGCCTGGCCGCGCTCCTCGGCGCCGAGCCCCGGGTAGGCTCCCGGCGTGTCGATCAGCGTGATGATCGGCCGCCCGAAGCGGGCGGCCATCTCCATCAGGCGCAGCGCCTTGCGGTAGCCCTCGGGGTGCGCCATGCCGAAGTTGCGGCGGATGTTGCTCTTCGTGTCGCGGCCCTTCTGGTGGCCGATCACCATCACCTTGCGTTCGCCCAGGGAAGCCAGCCCGCCGACGATCGCCTCGTCGTCGCGGAACATGCGGTCGCCGTGCAGCTCGAGGTAATCGGGGAACAGGTGGTGGATGTAGTCGTTGGTGGTCGGGCGCCGGGGATGGCGGGCCAGCTGCACGCGCTGCCAGGGTTCCAGCTTGGCGAAGATCTCCTTGCCCAGGCGGCTGGCCTTCTGGCGAAGGCGCTCGATCTCGTCGCCGACGTCCATGCCGCGCACCGCCGCCGAGTCCCTGGAGCGTCTGGATGCGCTCCTCCAGTTCGACGATGGGCAGCTCGAAGTCGAGCCAGATCGATTTCTTCTTCCAGTCCATCCCGCGCCTTCCGTCGGCCCGAGCCCCACGTCCGGTGGCCGGTGTCCCTCGCTGGGGTTTCTCGACCTGGAGCCCGTGCGCCCGTCAGCATACTGAACCGGCTGTTCCCGAGGTACCGAAAACAGCCGGTCGGAACCCGATTAAGCCACCCCCTGCGGGCGGTGTCAAGGCCCCGCGCGGGTCCGGGCGCCGACCCGGGCCGCCGGCGGTCAAGCCCGGCTGAAGCGCTGCTTCCGTTCCACGGCGGCCGGAAGTGACGTGCGCAGACGGAGTTCCACCAATCCAGACACGTTGCGCAGCGCCCGCAGGTTGTCCAGGGTCAGGGCCAGGCGGCGGCCCTCCGAGCGCAGGAGCCATGGCTTGCCGTCACGTTCGACCGCCACGACCAGGGGCACCGGTCGGGCCAGGACCTCCAGGGGCGCGAGTTCGGGATCCGGGGCCGAAGGCAGGGCGGCCTGGCCCGGCGCGTGGCCCGCCTCGCCCGTTTCGCCGGCGGCCGCGGACGCGTTCCCCATGCCGGCCACGGGCTCGGCCTTGTCCAGCTCCGGGTCGGCCACGAGCAGGGGTCGCAGCGGGGCCGGCGCGCCGTGGGCCGCCAGCAGCGCCCCGAGCCCCTCCAGCCCGGCGCGCCCGGCCACGTCCAGGTCCAGCTGCAGGTAGATGTCCTGCACCCACGTGCCCAGCACCTCGTCGATGCGGGTCAGGCGGTCCACCACGATCTCCCGCAGCCCGTCGCTGCGCAGCTGCGCCCGGCCGCCGACAGCGAGGATCGAGTCCGAGCCGATCAGGGTCTTCACCTGCTCGTAGATGCCCGCGTAGATCACCAGGCCGATGGTGCCGGCCCGGTCCTCGAAGTGCGCCCGCGCGTAGACGCGCTTGTGGCGGTCGCGGTGCGTGGAGTGCGAGGTGATGATGCCCACCAGGTCGACCCACGTCCCGTCGCCCGCCTTCGCGGCGCCCGCGGCGGAGCCGCAGGGCAGCCCCGCGATCAGTTCGCGGTACTCGTGGAACGGGTGGCCCGACAGGAAGAAGCCGACCGCCTCGCGCTCGCGCCCGAGCCTGACCAGCGGGTCGAACGGCGCGCAGTCCGGCAGCGTCGGCCGCAACTGCGGCGTGGCCAGCCCGCCGAACAGCGAGGCCTGGCCGCCGGCCCGGTCGCGCGCCGTCTTCTGCCCGAAGGCCAGGGCGCGGTCCAGGCTCATCAGCAGTTGTCGGCGGTGCCCGGGCAGG
>VGXH01000560.1 GCA_016873405.1 bacterium | reverse complement strand
GCCGCCAACTGGTCGTGCAGCCGGCGGTAGCGGCCCGTCAGCGCGGCCTCGGTCGCGGGAGTCCGTCCAGGTGCGTTCATCGTCGTCGGTCCTTCCGGTCAGGAACGGGCGGCGACCTGGGCCGCGTCGAACCGGCGGGGCAGGAACCGGCCGCCCGGCTGCTCGTCGCACAGGAGGCCCCCCTGCACCACGCGCGCGCCGCGCAGCCAGACGTCGGTCACGCGGCCGATGACCTCACGGCCGTCCCACAGCGATCCCTCGCGGTCGCTGCCGGGGGCGGGCTGCCAGATGTAGCGCGCCTGGGGATCGAACAGCACCAGATCGGCGTCCAATCCCGGGGCCAATCGGCCCTTGCGCGCGCCCAGACCCAAACCCATGACGGCGGCCGGCCGTTCAGCGATGGCCTGCTGCCACCGCCAGGGGTCCAGGCGGCCCTCGCAGACGGCCAGCGTGTGCGAGAGCACGAGCCGCTCGCCGACGCCGCCGCAGCCGTTGGGCACCTTCGGGAAGCCCCCGGCGGCGGCGGCGGCCTTCGTCGCCAGCGGGAACTCGCAGTGGTCGGTCGAGAGCAGGTCGATGGCGCCGTCGGCCAGGCCCGCCAGCAGGGCGGCGCCGTGGCCGGCCGGGCGCAACGGCGGCGAGCAGAGGGCCGCCAGCGCGCGTCGCTCGTCGGCGCGATAGGCGGCGTCGTCGGCGAACAGATGGTGGAGACAGACCTCGCCCAGGGCCGCCGGGCCGCCGTCCTCGCGGTCGCCGCGCGCGCGCCGGAGCGCGGCCAGCGTGCCGGCGGCGCTCATGTGCACGACCAGCAACGGACAGGCGGCCTGCCGCGCCAGGTCCAGCGCCAGCTCGGCGGCGCGCACCTCGGACTCGACCGGGTGCGCGTCCGGGTGCCAGCGCGCGGCCGTTCGTCCGGCCGCCAGCAGTTCCGCCTCCAGCTGCGCGTTCAGTTCGCCGTCCTCCGCATGCACCAGGAGCAGCCCGCCGGCCGCGGCCACCGACGCCATCAGGGACGCCATCTCCGTCGGCGCGAGCATGAGGCGGTCCTTGTAGGCGAGGAAACCCTTGAAGGTGGGCACGCCGGCCGCCACCAGGCGCGGCACCTCGCACAGCCTCTCGGCGGACGCCTCGACGACCGTCACATGCAGTCCATAGTCGCACAGCACGCGGCCGTCGGCCCGCGCCCGCCAGCGCGCCACGGCGGCGGCCAGGGACTCGCCGCGCGCGGGATTGGCGAAGTCGATCACCGTCGTGGTGCCGCCGAGCAGCGCCGCGGTCGAGCTCTCGCGCCAGCCCAGGCTGGCCACGGCGCCCGTCAGCGGCATCCCGAAGTGGGTGTGCGCGTCCACGCCGCCGAGCAGCGCCGCGGTCGAGCTCTCGCGCCAGCCCAGGCTGGCCACGGCGCCCGTCAGCGGCATCCCGAAGTGGGTGTGCGCGTCCACGCCGCCGGGCAGGACCCAGCAGCCGCCCGCCTCGACGTCGCCGGGTCCGGGCGGCCCGGCGCGCGGGGGCTCGATCGCGACGATCACCTCGTCCTCGACCACGACGTCCGCGGGGACCGGCCCGTCCGCGGTCAGGATTTTGCCGCCTTGTAATCTCATGGTTTCATGAATACTCTCTCGGGGCCGGATCGACCACACAAATCACCGGTCCGCGGTGGCCGTGCATACTCGCCGCGAAGAAGGGGTACGAACATGAAGAGGATCCTCGCGCTCGCGCTTCTGGTCGCGCTGCTGGTCGGCGCGGCCGGCTGCGCCGGCATGAGCCGCCAGAAGAAGGGCACCGTGATCGGCGCCGGTACGGGCGCCGTCATCGGCGGCGTCATCGGCAAGCAGACCGGCAACACGGCCCTGGGCGCCATCATCGGCGCGGCCGTCGGCGGCGCCGCCGGCGCTTACATCGGCGACTACATGGACGACCAGGCGGAGGAGATCGAGCGCGACCTCGACGGCGCCACGGTCGAGCGGGTCGGCGAGGGCATCAAGATCACCTTCAGCTCCGGCATCCTGTTCGCGGTCGGCAAGAGCGACCTGCAGCCGGCCGCCCGCGCCAACCTGACCGACCTGGCGGCGACCCTCAACAAGTACGCCGACACCGAGGTCCTGATCGAGGGCCACACCG
>VGXH01000559.1 GCA_016873405.1 bacterium | reverse complement strand
CCCCTGCTGACGGCGGTCAGCGCCCGCACCGATCAGAGGATCGGGCTGGACATCGTCGAATGAGGAACGGATGAGCGCGCCGGGTTTTGTCGCCATCGGCGAGATCGTGCGCGCGGTGGGGCTGCGGGGCGAGGTGAAGCTCTATCCGCTGCTCGACTTCTTCGAGCCGCTGCTGGCCTCGTCGTTCCTGGTCTGGGACGACGGCACGCCGGCGGAGGTGACCCGGCACCGCGTGATGAGCGGCGGCTGCTGGGGGTTGGCGGTCAAGGGCGTGGGCGGGCGCGACGGCGCCGACACGCAGGTCGGGCGCGAGCTCGGCTTCCTGGCCGCCAGCTACGGCGACCCGGCGTTCCCGAAGCCGCGCGGCGGGCTGCCGTTCCGGTGGGTGGGGCGCGAGGTGGTGACCGGCGACGGGCTGGCCGTCGGCATCGTCGACGAGGTGCGGCGCGTGGGCGCCCAGCACCTGCTGGTCATCCCGGACGGCGCCAGGGAGATCCTGATCCCGGCGCTGCCGCCGATCCTGCGGCCGGAGGACGAACTGACCGGTCAGCTGGTGATCGATCCGCCGGAAGGGCTGCTCGATGTCCAGCGGGACTGAAGCGAACGACGACCACGCGCCGGCGCCGGTCATCCGCGTGCTGACGCTGTTCCCGGAGATGGTCCGCGCGGTGCTGGCCACCAGCATCCCGGGCCGGGCCGAGCGCCAGGGGCAGGTCCGCTACGAGGTCACGGACATCCGCGACTTCGCCGTGGACAAGCACCGCACGGTCGACGACACCGCCTACGGAGGCGGGGCCGGCATGATCATGATGGCGCCGCCGGTGGTCGAGGCGGTCGAGAAGGTGCGGGAGCGGAGCGACGCGACCGTCATCCTCACGACGCCGCAGGGCGAGCGGTTCAGCGAGCAACTGACGCTCGACCTGCTGGCCGACCTGCAGGCCAAGGGCGAGCTGATCCTCGTCTGCGGCCGGTACAAGGGCATCGACGAGCGGGCCCGGGAACTGGTCGCCATGAGGGAAGTGAGCATCGGCGACTACGTCCTGTCGGGGGGCGAGCTGCCGGCGCTGGTGGTGGTCGACGCGATCGTCCGGCGCCTGCCGGGCGTGCTGCACGACGAGGATTCGGCGGCGAACGACAGTTTCACGGCCGACCGCGACGGCGGCCTCGACTGCGCCTGGTACACGAAGCCGCCGGTCTACCGGGGCCTCGGGGTGCCGGAGGTGCTGATGTCGGGCCACCACGCCAACATCGAGAAGTGGCGCCGGCAGCAGGCTGTCGAGCGCACGCGGGAGCGGCGGCCCGACCTGGCCACGGCCGAGGAGCCGGAGGTCAAGGGTGGCAAGGGCCGGAAGGGCCGCGACCGCACATAGAGTTCGGTGGACAGGGCGGCGGTCCGCGGGGATCGCCGGCCGCAGAGAACGCGGGCGCCGTGAGGTGCCCGTGCCAGGCGGCGGCCGCGTGCCGCGGCACGACCGCAACAGGAGGACGAGATGAACATCGTGGACAAGATGCGCCAGGAGAACCTGCGCACCGACCTGCCGGACTTCGAGATCGGCGACACCGTGAACGTGGGCGTGCGGATCGTCGAAGGCAACAAGACGCGGACGCAGAACTTCATCGGCGTCGTGATCGGCCGCTCGGGCGCCGGTCGCGAGGCGACGGTGATGGTGCGCAAGATGTCGGGCGGCGTCGCCGTCGAGCGCGTCTTCCCGATCGAGTCGCCGAACGTCGAGTCGATCTCGATCAAGAAGAAGGGCCGCATCCGCCGCGCCAAGCTGTTCTACCTGCGCGGCCGCACCGGCCGCAGCGCGCGGATCCGCGAAGCGCGCCGGTAGCGCCCGCATGGGGGCCGATCCCGCCGCGCTGGCCGGTTTCGACCGCGAGCGCTCGCGGGACGGCTTTCTCGTGCTGGGCGGCGTCGACGAGGCCGGGCGCGGCTGCTGGGCCGGCCCGGTCGTCGCGGCCGCCGTCGTGCTGCCGGCCGGCTGGTGTCCGGCGGGACTGGACGACAGCAAGAAGCTGTCGCCGGCCCGCCGCGAGGCCCTCTGCGCGGAGATCCGCACCGGGGCGCTCGCCTGGGCCGCCTGCGCCGTGAGCGCCGCGGAGATCGACCACGGCAACATCCTGCGCGCCACTC
>VGXH01000558.1 GCA_016873405.1 bacterium | reverse complement strand
GGGGAGCGAGCCGCTGAACACGACCGGCGAGTGCCCGCCCACCGAGACCGGCACGCTGGTCAGCTTCAAGCCCGACCACGAGATCTTCCCCGAGCTGATCTACAACTACGACACGCTGCGCGGGCGCCTGCGCGAACTGGCGTTCCTCAACCGCGGCGTGAACATCGCGCTGCGCGACGAGCGGGCGGGCAAGGGCCGCCGCGACCAGTTCCATTTCGAGGGCGGCATCGTCGAGTACGTGAAGTGGCTGAACGAGGGGCGCACGGTGATCTGCCCCGAGCCGGTATTCTTCACCGGCGAGAAGGACGGCATCCAGATGGAGGTGGCCCTCGACTACAACGACGGCTACGCCGAGACGCTGTTCACGTTCGCCAACAACATCAACACGCTCGAGGGCGGCAGCCACCTGAGCGGCTTCCGCGCCGGCCTGACGCGCACGCTCAACGCCTACGCCACGACGTCCGGGCTGCTGAAGAAGGACATCAAGGCCCTGACCGGCGACGACGTGCGCGAGGGCCTGACGGCCATCATCTCGGTCAAGATCCCCGAGCCGCAGTTCGAGGGCCAGACCAAGGCCAAGCTGGGCAACACGGAGGTCAAGGGCCTGGTCGAGGCGCTGGTCAACCAGTACCTGGGGCAGTACCTGGACGAGCATCCGCGCGAAGCCAAAGCGGTCGTCGGCAAGTGCCTGACCGCCGCGCAAGGCCGCGAGGCCGCGCGCAAGGCGCGCGATCTGACCAGGCGCAAGTCGGCGCTGGATTCGGCCTCGCTGCCGGGCAAGCTGTCGGACTGCTCCAGCCGCGACCCCAGCGAGTGCGAGCTGTACCTGGTGGAGGGCGACAGCGCCGGCGGCTCGGCCAAGCAGGGACGCGATCGCAGGTTCCAGGCCATCCTGCCGCTGAAGGGCAAGATCCTGAACGTCGAGAAGGCCCGCCTGGACAAGATGCTGGGCAACGACGAGATCCGCACCATCATCACCGCGCTGGGCACGAGCATCGGGGCGGGGATCTTCGAGGTGGGCAAGCTCCGCTACCACAAGATCATCATCATGACCGACGCCGACGTGGACGGCAGCCACATCCGCACGCTGATCATGACGCTGTTCTTCCGGCACTTCCGCGAGATCATCGAGAACGGGCACCTCTACATCGCCGAGCCGCCGCTGTATCGCCTCAAGAAGGGCAACACCGAGGTGTACGTGAACTCCGACGCGGCGAAGGATCGCCTGCTGGCGGAGATGGGCGGGGCCAAGGGCGTGTACGTGCAGCGTTACAAGGGCCTGGGCGAAATGAACCCGGACCAGCTCTGGGAAACGACGATGAACCCGGACTCGCGCACGATGACCCGCGTGACCGTCGAGAACGCGGCCGAGGCCGACCACATCTTCACCATCCTGATGGGCGACGAGGTGGAGCCCAGGCGCCGGTTCATCGAGGAGAACGCGGCGATGGTGAAGCTCGAGGACCTGGACATCTAGAGGGAGCCCATGGCAGACGAGAAGATTCCCGGAGAAGGCACGCCCGGCGGCGCGCCACTCCCTTCGCGCGGCGAGACGATCAACGACGCCGGCATCGTCGGCAAGATGCGCTCGAGCTACATCGAGTACTCGATGAGCGTCATCGTCAGCCGCGCGCTGCCCGACGTGCGCGACGGCCTGAAGCCGGTGCATCGCCGCGTGCTGGCCGCGATGAACGACCTGAACCTGCAGCCGGGGCGTCCGTACCGCAAGAGCGCCAAGATCACCGGCGACACCACCGGTAACTACCACCCGCACGGCACGGTGTCGGTGTACGACACGCTGGTGCGCATGGCGCAGGACTTCTCGCTCCGGTACCCGCTGGTCGACGGCCAGGGCAACTTCGGCTCGGTGGACGGCGACGCCGCGGCGGCCGAGCGCTACACTGAGGCGCGCCTGCAGAAGTTCGCCACCGAGCTGCTGGACGACCTGGACAAGGAAACGGTCGACTTCGTCCCGAACTACGACGGCTCCAGGATGATGCCGTCGGTGATGCCGGCGCGGGTGCCCAACCTGCTGGTGAACGGCTCGGAGGGCATCGCGGTGGGCATGGCCACCAAGATCCCGCCGCACAACATGGGCGAGATCTGCGACGGCCTCATCGCGCTGCTGGACAACCCGGGGG
>VGXH01000557.1 GCA_016873405.1 bacterium | reverse complement strand
CTGCCCCTTCTACCGGGAGAGCTTCGCCGCCGCCGGCGTCGACCCCGCCTCGGTGCGCGCGCTGACGGACCTGCCGCGCCTGCCCATCCTCGCCAAGGACGACATCCGCCGGCACCAGGACGCCCTGATGTCCTCGCGGCACCGCAAGCAGGACCTGCTGCGCGCGAAGACCGGCGGCTCCACCGGCGTCTCGCTGGAGGTCTACTGCGATCTGCGCGGCATCCAGCTGCGCGCCGGCGCCGCGCTGCGCGCCGACGAGTGGTCCGGCTGGCGCCTGGGCCAGCCGATGGCCGCGGCCTGGGGCAACCCGCCGGCGCCGGCGACCTGGAAGGCGCGCCTGCGGGCCGCGCTCAAGGAACGCATCATCTACCTGGACACGATGCGCATCGACGAGCCGGCGCTGGAGCGCTTCCTGGTCGAGTGGGACCGCGTGCGGCCGGGCCTGCTGTTCGGGCACGCGCACTCGCTGTTCATCCTCGCGGAGTACCTGCTGGCAAGCGGCAGGACGCTGCGCCCGCAAGGCATCGTCGCCACCAGCATGATGCTGCTGGAGGCCGAGCGGCGCGTCATCGAGCAGGCCTGCGAGGGCGTGCCCGTGACCAACCGCTACGGCTGCGAGGAAGTCAGCCTGATCGCCTGCGAGTGCGAACAGCACCGCGGCCTGCACCTCAACGCCGAGCACGTCATCACCGAGTTCCTGCGCGACGACGGCTCGCCCTGCGCGCCCGGCGAGGACGGCCGCCTGGTCGTGACCGAGCTGGTCAACTACGGCCAGCCGCTGATCCGCTACGAGCTGGGCGACCGCGGCGTGCCCTCGGATCGCGCCTGCCCCTGCGGGCGCGGGCTGCCGCTGATGGAGCAGGTGACCGGGCGCACGGCGGACTTCCTGCGCGCGGAGGGCGGCTACCGCGTGCAGGGCATCTCGATCATCGAGAACACGCTGACGAAGCTGCCCGGCATCCGGCAGATGCAGATCGTCCAGGACGAGCCGCTGCGCCTGCGCGTCCATCTGGTGCCCGGGCCCGGCTGGGGGCCGGAGGTGGCGGCCGAACTGACCGCGACGCTGCGCGGCATCCTCGGGCCGGGCATGGCCGTCGACCTGGTGCCCGGGGAGCGCATCCCGCAGGAGAAGAACGGGAAGTACCGGTTCACGATCTGTCGCCTCTGAGCTAACACATTTTATTATAAGCGATTATGGCGCTGATCCGGCGCCCGGCGCGCGACACGATCAGGAGTCCGCCGTCGCTAAATGTCAATTTAACATATTATTTGCCAATCAGGCCGGTTGCGCCCCGGCCGACATATGCTATCATGGCCCGGTTAATTTCCGGCCTGACACAGGCTTTTCGGATCACGCCGCCCCCCGGCGGGGCGCGCGGGTTCCCTGACTTGACGGTGGGGGCAACGGGAGGACCATGGCCAAGAAACCGATCGTCGCCATCCTGGCCGGCGGCATGGGCACGCGCCTGGCCGAAGAGACCGAGATCCGCCCGAAGCCGATGGTCGAGATCGGCGGGCATCCGATCCTCTGGCACATCATGAAGCACTACGCCCACTACGGGCACGACGAGTTCGTCATCGCGCTGGGCTACAAGGGCGAGTACATCAAGCGCTGGATGCGCGACTTCGGCACGCTCGAGGGCGACATGACCGTGCGCACCAACACGGGCGACGTGCTGACCTACACCGACCACCGCCCGAACTGGACCGTGCACCTGATCGAGACCGGGATGACGACCGGGACCGGCGGCCGCATCAAGCGGCTGCAGCCGTGGCTGGGCGACCGCACGTTCATGCTGACCTGGGGCGACGGCCTGTCGGATGTGCCGCTGGACCGCCTGCACGACTTCCACAAGGCGCACGGCCGGTTGGCCACGCTGACCTCGGTGCGCCCGCCCGCGCGCTACGGCCACCTGGAGTTCGAGGGCAACGCCGTCAAGTGTTTCACCGAGAAGCCGCAGACGGCCGAGGGCTGGATCAACGGCGCCTTCTTCGTGCTGGAGCCCGGCGTCTTCGACTACATCGAAGGCGACCCGGTGATGTTCGAGCAGGCCCCCATGGAAGGCCTCGCCCGCGACGACCAGCTGATGGCCTACAAGCACGAGTCGTTCTGGCAGTGCATGGACACGCTGCGCGAGAAGC
>VGXH01000556.1 GCA_016873405.1 bacterium | reverse complement strand
GCCGTCGACTGCTCGGTGCGCCGGCAGGTCTACGTCGAGGACTGCCAGGTGTGCTGCCGGCCGATCGTCATCACGCTCGTCAGCAGCGACGGCGAGGTCGAGAGCATCGAGGGGCGGACCGAGGACGATTAGTCCGCCCTAACCCCGCCGCGCCCGCGCCAGCAGCGCCCGCGCTTCCTTCGCCAGGTCCGCCGTGAAGTCGTGCGCCTCGAGCCCCTTGATGGCCTCCTCGAGCAGCGGCACGGCCTCGGCGTTCTGGCCGGTCTCGACCAGGCAGCGCGCCAGTTCGCTGCGCGTGGCGGCGCGCGTCCAGTCGTCGGGCGCCAGCAGGCTGTCGCGCAGGGCGACGCAGGCGCGCAGGCGCGTGACCGCACCTTTGTGATCGCCGCGCAGGTGCAGCACTTCGCCCATCGTGGCCAGCGAGTACGCCACCTCGGTGTGCGCGGTGCCGAACAGGCGCTCGCGCATCGCGAGGCCCGAGGCCAGCAGCGAGTCGGCCGCGACCGCGTCGCCACCTGTCACCTTGCCATTTGCGGCCACGGCGCGGCCCAGGCCGTTGAGGATCGCCGCTACGTACGGCTTGTCGGTGCCGTCTCCGCGCTGGTGCTTGTCCAGTGCGGTGCGGTAGACGGGCTCGGCCGCGCGGTCGTCGCCCATGTCCTGCAGCTTGGCGGCCCAGTTGTAGTAGTTGATGACCACGGTTGGATGGGTCTCGCCGAGGTTGCCCTCCGAGTCGCGGGCGATCTGGCCCAGCATGGCCGCCGCCTCGGGGAACCGCCGCTGCTGGTCGTAGAGGCCGGCCAGCAGGCCCATCACGGCCAGCGTGCGGCGGTGGTCGGCGCCCAGCACGCGCCGGCAGGTCGCCAGGAGGTCGTCCAGGTAGGCTTCGGCCTCGGCGTGGCGCCCCTGGGCCAGCAGGGTGTTGCCCAGGTTCTGCCGGGAGACTATGGTCTCGGCATTGTCGGCCCCGTAGATCCGCGTCGTCGCCGCGACGAGCTCGCGGTGGGTGGCCTCGGCCTCGTCGAGGCGGCCCAGCTTGATGAACAAGAAGGCGAGGTTGGAACGCACCCTGATCGTCTCGGGATGGTCCGGGCCGTAGACGCGCGTGGCGTCGGCGATGACCCCTTCGTAGGTCCGCAGGGCGACCTCCGACCCCTGCGCGTACTGGTGAACGATGGCGAGCGTGCCCCTCGCGTTGAGGGCCAGCGGATGGTCCGCGCCGAAGGCGGCGACGTATCCGGCGATCGCCTCGTTCAGCAGCGTGTCGGCGCGGGTGTGCCGTTCGGCGCTCGACAGCGCGAGCGCCAGCACGACCTTGGCGCGCAACGGGTCTTGAGGCGCGTCTTGACGCGCGTGAGCGGGCCGGCGCCCGTACGCGGCCACCGCCGCCTCGCCGAGTTCCATCGACTCCTTGAGTTTGCCCGTACGGATGAAGAGGTCGGCCAGGTCGACCGTGGCCCGCAGCGCGACGGCGTCGTCCGGGCCGCGAGCCGCCTGCGAGGCGGCGATGACGGCGCGCAGCTGCGCCTCGGCTTCGGCGTGGCGACCCGCCCGGTTCAGGGCGTCGCCAAGGCTGCGGCGCGTGGTCAGCGTGGCGACCGCATCGTCGCCCAGCAGCGCGGTCTGCAGCGAGTCGGCCACCTGCAGGTTGGCCAGTGCCTCGGGGAACTTGCCGATGGCCGTGTAGGTCTGCCCCAGCGTGCTGCGGATCGCGGCCTCGACTTCCGGCTGTCCGGCCAGTTCGGTCCGCGTGCGCCGGTCGGTGTTGAGCAGGATTTCCTCGAGCAGCTTCGTGTCGCGGCCGCGCGCGGTGGCCGGGCTGATGCCGCCGAGCATCGACTGCAGGAACTCCGTGGTCTTCTCCGCCTTGGCCGCCTGCACGGCGGTGCGGTCGCGCTCGCGCGCCAGGCGCCCGGCCTGCACCGACATCGACACCGCCAGCACCGCCAGCAAGAGCACCAGCGCCGAGCCGGCGGCAAACGCGCCGCGGTTGCGCCGCACCAGCTTGCCCAGGCGGTACGAGGTGCTGGGCGGACCGGCAGTCACCGGCTCGTTCCTCAGGTGGCGCCGGATGTCGGCCGCCAGTCCGTTGGCGGTCTCGTAGCGCCGGTTCCGGTCCTTCTCCAGCGCCTTCATCGTGAAAA
>VGXH01000555.1 GCA_016873405.1 bacterium | reverse complement strand
CCATCGTCCCGCGCCGGGAGCTGAAGGACGCGAACGACGCGGTGCTGCCCGTCGCCATCACCGACTTCTCGGACGGCACGAACGACCGGCGCCTGGTCCGGCACGTGCCGGCGCGGCTCGTGCAGACGCTGGACGGGCCTCGCTACGTGACCACGGTGATGGAGCTGAACTACGCGCAGTACGGCATCGACCGCGGACTGCCGGGCGAGTGGCCGCGCGACTACGCCGACGACACCCAGCCGTTCACCCCGGCCTGGCAGGAGCGCTTCACCGGCGTCAAGGGCGACGTCGCCGTCGAATTCGCGCGGGAATGGGCCCGCACGGCCGAGATGACCGACGGCAAGTGCAGCGTCATCATCGGCGCCGGCGTGAACCACTGGTACCACAACAACCTGATCTACCGCGCGGTCATCAACGCACTGATCTTCTGCGGCTGCGTGGGCCGCAGCGGCGGCGGCTGGAACCACTACGTGGGGCAGGAGAAGCTCGTGCCCCAGGCGTCGTGGGCGCCGATCGCCTTCGGCGGCGACTGGGCCGGCCCGCCGCGGCAGCAGAACACGCCGTCGTTCCACTACATGCACTCGGACCAGTGGCGCTACGACCGCGCCTTCGGCGAGATGTGTCCGGTGGCCGACCAGGACCACCCGCTGGCGCACGGCCACACGGCCGACAAGCAGGCGCTCGCCGTGCGGCTGGGCTGGCTGCCCTGCTACCCGCAGTTCACGCGCAGCAACTTCGAGGTGATCCGCGAGGCCGAGGCGGCCGGCGCGAAGACCGACGCCGAGGTCATCGCCCATATCGTCGGGCAGCTCAAGGCCCGAACCCTGAAGTTCGCCATGGAGGACCCGGACAACCCGGAGTGCTTCCCGCGCCTGTTCTACATCTGGCGCGGCAACGCCCTGATGTCGTCGGCGAAGGGCCACGAGTACTTCCTCAAGCACTACCTCGGGACGCACCACAACGCGGTGTCGGAGGAGGTCGCGCGCGACGAGGTGAAGGAGGTCACCTGGCACGACAAGGTCGAGCTGGGGAAGATGGACCTGATCGTCGACCTGAACTTCCGCATGGATACGTCGGCGCTGTACTCGGACATCGTGCTGCCGGCCGCGACGTACTACGAGAAGGACGACCTCAACTCGACCGACATGCACAGCTTCATCCACCCCCTGCAGGCGGCGATCCCGCCCTGTTGGGAGAGCCGCAGCGACTGGGCCATCTTCCGCGGCCTGGCCGAGGCGACGGCGGCGCTGGCGCCGCGCTACTTCAAGGAGCCCGTGCGCGACATCATCGTGTCGCCGCTCATGCACGACACACCGGCCGAGATGGCGCAGCCGACGGTCAAGGACTGGCTCAAGGGCGAGTGCGAGGCGATCCCGGGCCGCACCATGCCGGCGATGAAGATCGTCAAGCGGGACTACGCCAACCTGATGAACCGGTTCGTCTCGCTCGGGCCCAACGTGCGCGCGAACGGCCTCTCGGTGCACGGCACGCACTACGACGTGGCCGACCTCTACGACGCCTACCTGCAGGAGCACCCGGTCGAGAGCTGGGGCGGCGCGAGCTACCCATCGCTGCGCGTCGATCGCGACGTCTGCGAGGCGATCCTGCATTTTGCCGCCGAGACGAACGGCGAGCTGGCCTGGCGCGCGTTCGCCGCGGAGTCCCGCAAGACGGGCATCGACCACTCGCACCTGGCGGCAGGGTCGCGCGACGTGCGAATGACCTTCGCCGACATCTGCGCCCAGCCGCGGCGCACGCTGACCACCCCGTTCTGGACCGGCATCACCAACGGCAAGCGCACCTATGCCGCCTACTGCCAGAACGTGGAGGAACTGATCCCCTGGCGGACGCTGACCGGCCGCCAGCACCTCTACCTCGACCACGAGGCGTACGTCGCCTTCGGCGAGCACCTGCCCACGTTCAAGCCGCGCGGGGAGCTGCGGCAGACGCACGACCTGGAACGGTCCCGCGCGGCAGCCGGCGGCCTGACCCTCAACTACCTGACGCCGCACGGCAAGTGGCACATCCACTCAACGTACGGCGACAGCCTGCGCATGAAGACGCTCTCGCGCGGCTGCTATCCCGTGTGGATCAACGACCGCGACGCGGAACTGCTCGGCGTCGCGGACAACGACTGGCTGGAGATGTTTT
>VGXH01000554.1 GCA_016873405.1 bacterium | reverse complement strand
TTTTCGAGTTCACGGAACAGGTGAAGCGCCGTCTGATCGAAGACATCAAGGAAGCCGTCGAGCGGGTCCAGCGGGTCCAGCGCGAGGCCGACACGATCGACAAGGCGCTGAACCAGAAGACCAAGCGGATTACGAAGGCCAAGGAGGAGGAGCGCCGCGTCCAGCTCGGCAAACACAAGGAGCTGAAGACCGAGGTGCGCCGGCTGGCCGACGAACTTGGCGAGACGCCGGAGTACCTGAAGCGCACGCTCGAGACCATCCGCCGCGGCGAAGCGCAGGCCGAACAGGCCAAGAAGGAACTGGTCGAAGCCAACCTCCGCCTCGTCGTCTCCATCGCGAAGAAGTACACGAACCGGGGCCTGCAGTTCCTGGACCTCATCCAGGAAGGCAACATCGGCCTGATGAAGGCCGTGGACAAGTTCGAATACCGGCGCGGGTACAAGTTCTCGACCTATGCCACGTGGTGGATCCGTCAGGCCATCACGCGCGCCATCGCGGACCAGGCGCGGACGATCCGCATCCCGGTCCACATGATCGAGACCATCAACAAGCTGATCCGGACGTCGCGGTCGCTCGTCCAGGAACTCGGCCGCGAACCCACCTCCGAGGAGATCGCCCAGCGCATGGACATCCCCGTGGCCAAGGTCCGCAAGGTCATGAAGATTGCGCAGGAGCCCATCTCGCTCGAAACGCCCATCGGCGAAGAGGAAGACTCGCACCTCGGCGATTTCATCGAGGATCGCAACGTCGTGTCGCCGGCCGAGGCGGTCATCAACCTGAACCTGAAGGAGCAGACCGACTCGGTCCTCCGAACGCTGACCCCCCGGGAAGAACGGGTCATCAAGATGCGGTTCGGCGTGGGTGACGGGTCGGAGCACACCCTGGAGGAAGTGGGCCAGAACTTCGCGGTGACCCGCGAGCGCATCCGCCAGATCGAAGCGAAGGCGCTGCGCAAGCTCCGGCACCCGTCGCGCAGCCGCAAGCTGCGGGCGTTTCTGGAAGGACGGAGTTAGGGGAAGTTCTAAGGTATTCTTATGCGGGCCCATAGCTCAGCGGTCAGAGCCGCCGGCTCATAACCGGCCTGTCCCAGGTTCGAATCCTGGTGGGCCCACCAAACAGCGATGCACGCAGACCTGGCGAACCTCATTCACCTGCAACAGATCGACACGGGCGCCGACGCCGCGCGCCGGCAGGTGGCGGACGAACCGCTGCGACGCCAGGAGTTCGATGACCAGCTGGCCGCTGCCCAGCTGGCGCTCGACACCGAGAAACAGCGGCTGGCGGCCAATCAGGCCGCGCGTCGCGACATCGAGAAAGAACTCGCGGTCCACCAGGGCCGGCTGGCCAAGTACAAGGACCAGTTGATGGCCGTCAAGACCAATCGCGAGTACCAGGCGATGCAGAAGGAGATCGAGACGGCCGGGCACGAGATCCAGGTGTTCGAGGAGAGGCTCCTCGAGCGAATGATCGACGCCGACACGATCGCGGCCCACATCAAGCAGGCCGAGCGCACCTTCGCCGATACCAAGGCCACCCTCGCCGAGGCTGCGGCGACTTTGTCCCGCCAGGTCTCCGAGGCCCGCGCGTCGCTCGAAGCCCTGGCCGCCGAACGTACCCAGCTCGTGGCTCAGCTGCCGGCGGCGCTGCTCACCACCTACGAGCGCATCGTGAAACACCGCGGCGCCCAGGCCGTCGTCGAGGTGCGCGACGGGCGCTGCTCGGCCTGCCAGGTCCGAGTCCGGCCGCAGATGGCGAGCGACCTGCGGCGCCACGACTCCATCTTCCAGTGCGAGAGCTGCCAGCGCATCTTCTACGCCCCGTAGGCTGGCGTCCGTTCCACGTGCCGAGACGCGTCCGACTGACTGGGGCGCAGAGGTGTTCAGCGGCCGCGCGCGCGGATCCCGGCGAGCATCCGGCCGGCGGCCGCGCCGTCGGCTCGATAGGAGTGGAACAACGAGGGGAAGCAGCGGCTGCACAGTCCTGAGATCCACACCTGGGCCGATGGCACCCCAGCGTCGATCAACTGACCGGCGTTGGCCTGCCACGTATCGAGCCACAACTTGCCCGGCCGCGGCGGCATGGCCGCCGTTCGCCTCGGGCCGTCTGCCGGCGCGCCCGCGCCCGCATCCGGGTGCTTCGGTGCCACCGTCCG
>VGXH01000553.1 GCA_016873405.1 bacterium | reverse complement strand
GGGGCGGAAGGTGATGGACTGGGCCGACCGGATCCGGCGCCTGAAGGTGCGCACCAACGCCGACACGCCCGAGGACGCGGCGCGCGCCCGCGAGTTCGGGGCGCAGGGCATCGGCCTGTGCCGCACCGAGCACATGTTCTTCGGCGAGGACCGCATCATGAAGATGCGCGAGATGATCCTCGCCCGGGACGAGGCCGCGCGGCGCGTGGCCCTGGCCAAGATCAAGCCGATGCAGCAGGCGGACTTCGAGGGCATCTTCCGCGCCATGGACGGACTGCCGGTGACGATCCGCCTGCTGGACCCGCCCCTGCACGAGTTCCTGCCGCAGGCCGAGGACGACATGCGTTTCCTGGCCGGCGAGATGAAGGTCCCCCTCGAGGAGATCCGCCGGAAGACCGACAGCCTGCACGAGATGAACCCGATGCTCGGGCACCGGGGCTGCCGCCTCGGCATCACCTATCCGGAGATCTACGAGATGCAGGTCGAGGCCATCGTCGCGGCCGCGGCGGCGGTCCGGAAGGACGGCGTCGACGTGCGGCCGGAGATCATGATCCCGCTGGTCGGCACGCGGCGTGAACTGGCCGACCTGCGCGCCATGACCGTCCGTGTGGCCGACGCGGTGCTCGCGGAAGCCGGCGTCAAGGTCGCCTACCTGGTCGGGACCATGATCGAGGTCCCGCGCGCGGCGCTGGTCGCCCACGAGCTGGCGGAAGTCGCCGACTTCTTCAGCTTCGGCACCAATGACCTGACCCAGATGACCTTCGGCTACAGCCGCGACGACGCGGGCGTGTTCCTGCCCGACTACGTGCGACTGGGCGTCCTGGCGGCGGACCCGTTCCAGCAGCTCGACCAGAGCGGCGTGGGGCAGCTCGTCGAGATGGCGGCGGACAAGGGCCGCCGCGCCAACCCGCACCTGCACCTCGGGATCTGCGGCGAGCACGGCGGCGATCCGAGTTCGGTCGCGTTCTGCCACAAGGTCGGACTGGACTACGTGAGCTGCTCGCCGTTCCGCGTGCCGATCGCGCGCCTGGCGGCGGCGCAGGTCGTCGTGCGCGAGAAGAGCCGGTAGGCGGTCCGAAGGACCATGGGGATCCAGTGGTCCGTTCCCGCCTGGTTGTGGCCCCTGCTGCTGGTCGTGGCGGCAGGGGCCGTCTTCTACACGGTGGGGATCTACCGCCGCACGGGACCGGACCCGGGACCGCGCCTGCGGCGCCTGCTGATCGCTCTGCGGGGAGCGGCGTTCGCGCTGCTGGTGGTGGCGGCGGCCGGTCCGGCGACGTCTTGCCTGCGCCCGCGGCTGGCGCCGGCCGAGGTGCTGCTGGTGGTGGAGGATTCGGCCAGCATGGCGCTGGCCGCCGAGCCGGGCGGGCCGGGCACCGCGGACCGCTGGACCCGGGCGATGGCGGCGCTCGGTCACCTGGATTCGGTGTTCGTGCGCGCCCAGCCGGACGTCAAGCGCACCTGGCTGCGCGGCAACGGCCTGCTGCCGCTGCAGGAATTCGGACCCCCGGCCGCGGCCGCCCCGGCGCCCGTCCGGCAGGGGACATCGCTGGCCGGGCTGGCCCGCGGCCTGCGCGAGCGCGCGGCGGGGCGTCCCGTGCGCGCGGTGGTGCTGGTCAGCGACGGCGCGGAGACCGAGCGGCAGGCGCAGGAGGCCGGCCTGGCCAACGCCGCGGCGGCGCTGCCGCTGCGGGTGCTGGGGGTCGGGCCGGGCGACGGGCTGGCCGACCGGGCCCTGGTCGACGTGCGGCATGCGGAGACGGCCTACATGGGCCAGGACCTGGCCGTCGCGTTCACCGTCACCGGGCCGCCGTCGGTCGTCGGCCCCGTCGTGGTCAGCCTGAGCGATCCGGACGGCGTGGTCGCCGTCGACACGCTGCGCGTGGACGGCCCGCTCCTTTCCGGTTCGCTCCGGTTCCGGCCGCGCGCGGCGGGCCTGCTGCCGCTGCGCCTGGAGGCGTCGCCCCTGGCCAACGAGGGTTTCCTGGGCAACAACGCCGTGTCGACCGTGGTGGACGTTCGGCGCGACCGGCTGCGCGTGCTCGTGGTGGCCGGCGCGCCCGGCTGGGACGTCCGCTTCCTGGCGCTGGCCGCCGCCGCCGAACCGAGGCTGGACCTGACGGTCGCCTATCCGGCGGCCCGCGGCCTGGGG
>VGXH01000552.1 GCA_016873405.1 bacterium | reverse complement strand
CGCGGCTTCGATCCCCATCGCGCTGGCCGAGGCGGTGCGCGAGGGCCGGATCGCGAGCGGCGACCTGGTGGTCACCGTCGCGTTCGGCTCGGGCTTCACCTGGGGCGCCAACCTGATCCGCTGGTAGCGGACCGCCCCGGGGACGCCTCAGGGCCGCGCCAGCCTCACCAGCGCCGCGCGCAGCTTCGCGTGCCGGTCGAACCGCGCCACGAACTCGCGTTCGCTGCGGCCTCCCTTGGCACCGATCACGGCCGCCAGCGCCCGCTTCTCGGCGGCGGTCCACCGCCCCAGACCGGGCAGCAGCAGCACCAGCGGACCCCAGCGTTCCCAGGCCAGACGCTCGCCGGCCGCGCGCGGGGCGGCCCCCGGCTGCCCGAGCCGCAGCCGCGCCTCCTTCGCGCAGACCGGTCCGGCCAGGTCGCGGCGGGCCCCGAACCGCCGCGCCAGAGAGGACGACACCTTCAGGCCCGCCTCGGCCAGCGCCAGCCGTCCGATGATGTCCTCGCGCGGGGCGCCGCGATCGTAGTACACGTTGCCCTCGACCAGGCGTCGCAGCACGGACGGACGCGTGCGGTGGCCGGGCCGCCGCTTCATCAGCGCCAGCTCGGCGCGCATCAGCTTCAGGATGGACCGGTCGCGCGAGCGGAAACCCAGCTTCTGGTAGAACCACCAGGCGCCGGTGCGCAGGCCCTCGTCGTTGCCGTCGCCGCCCAGCTGGTAGGGGTAGACGGTGAAGGTGTCCGCCGCGAACACGCGCAGCAGTCCGGCCAGCAGCCGCGCGTAGAGCCGGCCGGCCTCCGCGCCGCGGAACGTCTCGAACAGGTTGAAGGCCACCTCGATGGAGCCGTACAGCGCGCTGACCACGCCGTAACCCACGGGCACGCCGTTGCGCAGGATGAGGTAGCCGTACACCGCCTCCAGCAGCAGCCGGCGCTCGGGCGTCATCCCGATCAGCGCGAACTGCAGTCCCTCGCCGTCGTCGATGAGCAGCACGTCTCGCGGGTCGGCCCAGGCGAAGGCGTCCAGGTCGCGGCTGCGCGTGATCAGGGCCTCGCGCGCCAGATCCACCACGGCGCGGCCGACGGTCGGACCGACGGCGCGTACCCCCCGCGGCGGCCGGTCCAGTTCCACGGTCAGGTCGGGGCGCCGACCGTCCGGCGGCGTCGCCTGCCAGTGGACCGGCGAACCCGACAGGTGCGCCAACGTCCGCGACGGACCGCCGTCGCCGCCTTCGAGCGTCAGCCACAGGTCCAGCCGCTCGTAGAGGTACTCCCCAGCCCCAGGCGACCCAGGCGCTCGGCCACGAAGGCGCCGTCGGCCTCGCGCGGCCCCTTCAGCCGTTCCAGCCACTCGCGGGCGTCGAAGCCCAGCTCGTCCAGGGCCGGCGTCTCGCTCCACGTGGCCAGCAGCGGCAGCACGCCCTCCACCTGGGCAGGGTCGCAGGCTTCCCAGTCGATGCGCAGCCGGTCCGGCCAGCGCGCCGCCGCCCAGCGCGCCATCGCGGCGTAGAACCGGTACTGGATATCGGCGCCGGCCACGCCGGTGTCGGCCAGCTCCGCGCGCAGCCGGCCGAGGTCCACGCGGCGGGCGAAGCTGCGCAGCAACCGCTCGACGAGGGCCAGCGTGGCGGCGTCGTCCGGGTAGGCGCGGCTGAAGCACAGCAGTTCGTGGAGCCGCAGCAGGTCGCGCGCGCGACCGAAGGAGACGCCTCCGGCCTCCCTCAACAGGCGGCGGCGGCGGCGGGCGGGCTCCGGGCCGAACTGCAGACGCAGGTCCTCGAGCTGACGGAGCCGGCTTCCGGGCGTGGCGGGCATGGGTTACCTCCGGGTTGCGTGCGGGTCGCGGCGCCGGCGATTGTAGGGGCGGCGAGGGCCGGCTGGCCACGGCCAAGTGCGGCCCGGAGGCGGCCGCGACGCCCGCTGCCCCGCCGCGCGGCAACCAGAGATCCAGCCGCGCGGCAACCGGAGGCCCCGCCGTGCGGCAACCAATGATCCAGCCGCGCGGCAACCAAGGATCCCGCCGCGCGGCAACCCGGAGGTCCGCCGCGACGTAGCACGGTGGTCACGCGCACCACCCCACCGGCCCGGAGAGTCGACCGTGTCCATGACCCGCCGCCCCCGCCCCCGCTTCGCCGCCGCCGCCGCCGCCCCCCC
>VGXH01000551.1 GCA_016873405.1 bacterium | reverse complement strand
CCGAGCTGAACCTCAGCGTGGTGGACCTGGGCCTGCTCCGCGAGGTCGAGGTGGACGCCGCCGAGGGCCAGGTCACCATCGGCCTGACCCTGACCAGCCCCATGTGCCCGATGGGCCCGCAGATCATGCAGGCGGTGCGCGACGCCGTGCTGCGCCTGCCGGGCGTCAAGTTCTGCGGCGTGGACCTGGTGTGGTCACCGCCGTGGGATCCGCGCGTGGATGCGACCGAGGACGCGCGGGCGGAGCTGGGGATCTGGGACTGAGGCGTTGCCGCCCTCGTGCCGGACCGGCCGCCGGCCGAGGGCGAAGGGAAGCTCGCTGCATGGGAGTGCTCGAGGAAGGCATCCGCTGGCTGCAGCAGGCGCCGCCGTGGGGCGTGCTGCTGTTGATGTTCGTCATCGCCTATCTCGAAAACGTAATCCCGCCTCTGCCGAGCGATGTGCTGCTGGTCTTCGCCGGAACGACGATCGGGTTGGGGACGGTAGATTTCGCGACTGCGCTGCTCTTCGCCGCGGCGGGGAGCACGGCCGGCTTCGTCAGCGCCTATTTCCTGGGGAAGTGCTTCGAGGGGCACATAGTTTCCGGCCGCTTCAGCCGGTTCCTGCCGGCCCAGGCCATCCATCAGGTGGAGGGGCTGTACCGGAAGCACGGGTACGGCGTGATCGCGGCGAACCGGTTCCTGGGGGGCCTGCGGTCGCTGGTCGCGTTCTTCGCCGGCATGTCGGGGATGAACCTGGCGAAGACGGCGCTGCTTTGCGCCGTCAGCGCCACGGCCTGGAACGCAATGCTGCTGTATCTGGGGAAGCTCTTCGCGGGGAATTGGCGGGCCGTGGCCGAGTACCTGCAGGTCTACAGCGTGGCGGTGACGGTGGTCGTCGGCGCGGCGCTGGTGGTCTATCTGCGGTTCTTCTTTCGGAGAAGCCGGCGCTCGTCGGTCTGAAGCCCGCTCGAGTCAGCCCGGCGGGGACCCCGGCCTGCTGCTTGCGTCAGCCGACGCCCGCGGACGCCGTCCAAGCGGCGTTGCGCCCTCGCAACACCTCTGTCGGTGACGGCTCCGCTTCCCGCCGCCCGCGCGCGCCCTTCCGTGATAATCGCTTTTCATTCGTGACGCCCTTTCTCCGGCGGCGACTAACGGATTCGTCGGCACACACACGCTTGGACCGACCGGACCCGGCCTGAGGTCCGGTCGGCGGGCGCTTCGAGGGGGGCATTGGCTTGTCCAGAACCACGTACAGCGCGCTGGCCCTGTCGGCGATCCTGGCCGCCGGCGCGCCGGCGGGCGCCAGGGGCGCGGCGCTGATCCAGCGGACGGTCGTCGGCGCCGGCGGCGGCGGCGCGAGCGGGGCTTCGGTCACCTTCGTCGGCTCGCTCGGGCAGCCGCTCGTCGGCGCGGCGGCCGGCGGCGCCGCCGCCATCGGCAGCGGCTTCTGGCTGCGCATCGGCAGCCCGGCCACCGCGGTGCCCGACGGGGACGTCATCCCGGCGGCCTTCCGCTTCCTGCCGAACTACCCGAATCCGTTCAACCCGCGCACGACCATCGCGTTCGAACTGCCGCGCGGGTCGTCGCGCGTCAGCCTGCGGATCTACGACCTGAAAGGACGCGCGGTGGCGACGCTCGTCGATGGGCCGTTGCCGGCCGGGCGCCACGGCGTCGCCTGGCAGGCGGTGGACGACGCCGGCCGGGCGCTGAGCTCGGGCGTCTACTTCGCGCAGCTCGACACCGGCGCCGATCGCGCCATCCACAAGCTCACCCTGGTGCGCTGAACGCGCGCCGACACCGAACCGGGAGAGGGAAGGACCATGACTCGAATCCGCTTCGCGCTCCTGCTCGCCGTCGCGCTCCTGCTTGTCGTCGCGGGCGCCGTCTTCGCGCAGCCGTCCACGGTCAGCTACCAGGGGCAGCTGAGCGTGAGCGGCGCGCCGTTCGACGGCAATGCCGCCTTCAAGTTCGCCGTCCTCTGTGGCGCACCCGGCTCGCACACCAGCGCCTGGTCCAACGACGGCACCAGCACCGGCGGCAGCGAGCCGTCCGCCGCCGTGACGCTGGCCGTTGCGCAGGGCCTGTTCAGCACGCGCCTGGGCGACGCCACGGCGGGCATGGTGCCGCTGGGGTCCGCGCTGATCGAAGGCTGCGCGAACCCGGTCCTGCGGGTCCCC
>VGXH01000550.1 GCA_016873405.1 bacterium | reverse complement strand
TTTTCCGCCGGCGCGAAGAGGGCGGCGCCTCGCACGTGCCGATCGTGGCGCTGACCGCGCACGCCTCCGCCGAGGACCGCGAGCGCTGCCTGGCCGCGGGCATGGACGACTACCTGACCAAGCCGCTGCGCGTGGCCCTGCTCGACGCCATCCTCGAACAGCACGCCGCGCGCAAGATCGCCGCTCCCGCCTGAACGTCGCCGGCCGGGTCCGCGCCGGGAACCCGGCCGGCGCCGCCGCGGTTCGTTCCTGGATGCGCCCCGCCAACGGACCTGCCCGCTGGATCGGCTCGACGCTCCTGGCCGCCGCCGCCCTGGTCTGCCTGCTGGTCGCGGCCGAACGCCGGCTGTGGCGGGGACCCGGGGCCGCGCCGCCCGCGGCCGCCGCCCCGAGGGACAGCCCGCTCGTCCTGCTCCCGCCGCCGCGTGTCATCGAACCGGTCGCGCCGCCGCCGCCGGACGCCCGGCGGGCGCCGCGCCGCGAGCTGGTCCCGGCCGAGCCTCCGTGGTGGGAATGGGCCTGGCGGGCGCGCGCCGGCTCGGCGGCCGCTCGCGATCTGGTCGCGCGCTCGCCTGCGGCGCCGGATTCCACGCCGCTGCTCCTGGCCCGCCTGGGTGTGGAGCCGGACCTGCTGGCGCGGACTCGGCCGGACAGCCTCCTGGCGGCGCGACTGGCCTGGCTCACTCTGCGCGAGGGCTACCTGCCGGCGGAAGTGCGTCCCTGGCTGCGCGCGCTCGGGCGCGCGGAGGCCTATCGGGCCGTCGCCGCGCAGGCGGCGACGCTCTACGACGAGTTCCTCCGTCAGGAGATCATCACGCCCGATTGAGCGCCCGCGCTTCGTCCCCGCGGTTGCGCAATCGCGGTCCTGTTGCTTTAATCTGACCTGGCAGGTGCAGGTTCGGGCCCCGGGCCGGCGACGGCTTTGGCAGCGAGAGGGCGCAGCGATGTTCCGCGTGACGAGGGCCGAGGAACAGGCCGTGCGCCTGGTGATGCGCATGGCGCACGTGGGCGGGCAGGTGACGCTGGGCGATCTGGCCCAGGCCGAAAACCTGCCCGAGCCGACGGTGGCCAAGCTGCTGGGCATGTTGCGGCGGGGAGGCGTCGTCGATGCACTGCGCGGCCGCTACGGCGGCTACGTGCTGGCCGGCGCGCCCACCGCGATCTCGGCCGCGCAGATCATCTACTCGGTCAGCGGCGATCCCGTCGCCGGCTTTCCGTGCGGTGACGGCGCGGATTCGCCCGACTGCCCGCGCAACAACAACTGCGGATTGCGCCCCGTCTGGCAGCACCTCGAGGGGAGATTGACCGAGGTGCTCAAGCAGACCACGGTGGCGGACCTCCTCAAGAGGGAGGACGTCGCACTGCAGGACCTCAACCGCCTCTGGCCGCTGAACGGGGAGTAACGCGTTTGTTCGCCATCGGCTGGCAGGAGGACGGCGCCGTGCGCCTGGAGGGGCGGCTGGACGCCGCGAGCGCGCCGCGGGCGCGCGAGTTCCTGGCCGGCGTGCAGGGCCGCTGCCGCTTGGACTTCACGCGTCTGGACTACATCGCCAGCGCCGGACTCGGCATCCTGGTCGCCGTGCAGCGGCGCCTTCGCGACGGCGGGGGCGGGCTGGTGCTGGCGGGGCTCAGTCCCCACCTGCGCGAGGTGCTGGGGCTGGCCGGCTTCGAGGGCGTCTTTGAGTTCGAGTAGCGCATGCAGCCGCTGACGCTCGCCGCGCGCGTGGCCGTCGCCTGCCTGCCCGTCCTGATCTTCCTCCTGGCGCTGGTTCGGGTGGACACGTTCCGGCTGGTGCGCCCGCGCCGCGTCGTCATCGCCCTGGCCGCCGGTGGGACGACGGCTCTCGGCACCTACTTCCTCAACACCTGGCTGCTGGGCCTGACCGGCCTGGAGACCTGGCGCTTCGCGGTGACGGTGGCGCCGCTGGTCGAGGAGGCCGTCAAGGGGGCCTCGGTGGCGTGGCTCGTCGCCACGCGCCGCGCCGCCTTCCTGGTGGACACGGCCATTCTCGGCTTCGCCCTCGGGGCCGGCTTCGCCCTCGTGGAGAACGTCTATTATCTGAGCCAGCTGCCGGACGCTCCGCTGTTGGTGTGGGCCGTCCGCGGGCTCGGCACGGCCGTCATGCACGGCGGCGTCACCGCCACGTTCGGGCTGCTGGGC
>VGXH01000549.1 GCA_016873405.1 bacterium | reverse complement strand
GGTTGCTGACCGCCGCCGCCGCGTCCGCCGCCGATCTGCCGCCATACAAGCCCGACGCCAACGCCGCGCGCGCCCAGGTGCCCGACGCGTACAAGTGGGACCTCGGGGCGCTGTTCGTCGACGGCGCGGCCTGGGAGGCCGAACTGAAGGCGGTCCGCGCCCAGTTGCCGGCGCTGCAGGCCTTCGCCGGCACCCTGGGCAAGCCCGCCGCGATGGCCGGCTGCCTGAAGCTGTACTTCGACCTGCACGACCGCGTCAGCCGCATCGCCCAGTACGCGAACCTGGCGCTGGACAGCGAGCAGACGAACCAGGAACTGCAGGCGCGCAAACAGCTGAGTCTCTCCCTGCTGGAGGAGCTGAACGCGGCGTCCGGGTTCCTGCGCGGCGAACTGCTGGCGCTGGACGACGCGACCATGGGTAAGGCCTACGCCGCCGCCGACGGCCCGGCCGCCTACCGCAACTACCTCGAGAACCTGCGCCGGCGGAAGTCGCGCCTGCTGCCGCCCGAGGCCGAGAAGGCGCTGCAACTGGCCGGCGACAACCTCTGGCTCGAGATCGATCTCAACGAGGTTCCCAGCGGCTACGAGGACGCCTTCGGCGCCCTGTTGTCGAACATCGCCTGGCCCAAGGTCCACGATGCCGAGGGCAGCGAGGTGCAGCTGACCCTGTCGAACTACCCGGTGTTCCGCGCCTCTCCCGACCGTCGCGTTCGCGAGGAGGCCGTGACCGCCTTCTACGAGACGCTGCGCCAGTTCCAGCACACCTTCGCCGCCACCCTGGCCGGCCAGTTCGAGCTGGATGTGACCTTCGCGCGCGCCCGCGGCTACGCCACGGCGCTGGAGGCCTACCTGGACAAGGACAACCTGCCGGTGGCCGTGCACGACAACCTGATCGCGGCGGTGAACGCGAATCTCAAGCCGCTGCATCGCTACGTCGAGCTGCGCCGGAAGGTGCTCGGCCTCGACGAGATCCGGCTCTACGACCTCAACGTGCCGCTGACCGCGGAAGCCGAGATGGACGTGTCCTACGGCGAGGCTTGCGAGATCCTGCCGGCCGCGCTGGCGCCCCTCGGCACGCGCTACGTCGAACTGCTGAAGCACGGCCTGGATCCGCGCCACGGCTGGATCGACGTCTACCCGAGCAGCGACAAGGACAGCGGCGCTTTCTCGGCCTCGGTGTACGGCCGGCATCCCTACGTGAAGATGAACTACCAGGACACGCTGGACGACCTGTCGACCCTGGCGCACGAGTACGGCCACGCGCTGCACAGCCACTTCTCGATGGAGAACCAGCCGTACCACGATCACCGCTACGTCATGTTCCTGGCCGAGATCGCCTCGACCTGCAACGAGATGCTGCTGTCGGATCATCTGGTGAAGAAGGCGGACTCCCAGGCGGCGCGCATCGGCATCCTGGCCGCCGAGCTGGAGACCATCCGCTCGACCGTCTACCGCCAAACGCTGTTCAGCGAGTTCGAGCGCATCGTGCACGGCTTCGTCGAGCAGGGCACGCCGGTCACCGCCGCGCTGCTGGATGAGACGTACGCCGGCCTGGCCAGGCGCTACTACGGCCCCGGCTTCACGCTGGGCCCGAACGACGGCATGGAGTGGGCCTACATCCCCCACTTCTACTACAAGTACTACGTGTACAGCTACGCGACGGGCCTCAGCTGCGGTATCGCCATCGCCGAGAACGTCAAGGCCAAGGGCCAGCCCGCCGTCGACGGCTACCTGGACATGCTGTCGAGCGGCTGCGCCGAGCCGCCGCTGGACCTGCTGAGGAAGGCCGGCGTGGACCTGACGAAGCCCGACGCGATCACGGCGGCGCTGGCGCGCTTCGATCGGATCGTGACGGAGCTGGCGAAGCTGCTGAAGGTGGAACTGCAGGGCTGACGGCCGCGCGGGCGGCCGGGAAGGGGACGGACATGCTGTCGCCGGAACTGCGGGCAGCCAGCGCCCCGCGAGCGCGGACCCTGAACGTGCTCTGGGGCGCCTTCCTGGCCGCGACCGTATTCTACGTCGCGGTGACGATGTTCGCGATCGGGGACGCCGAACCCGCCGAGGGCGCGGCCGCACCGACCCTGGACCCCTGGATCCTGACCGCGGTGCTGGCCCTGGCGGCGGCCGTGGCGGCGGCGGGCTCGTTCCTGGTGCCCCGTCTGCTG
>VGXH01000548.1 GCA_016873405.1 bacterium | reverse complement strand
GGGGAGCGCAATTTCCGCGAAGTGCACCGGGGCCAGGTCTACAACGTGACGGAGGTCCGCTACGCGCTCTTTCCCACGCGCTCCGGCCGCCTCCGCATCGAACCGGCCGAACTGAGCTTCCCGGAGGATCTCTTCGACCGCTTCTTCAATTCGCGGCAGCAGTCGCCCGGGCCGCGCGTTCTTCGCACCAAGCCCGTCGAGGTCGAGGTGCGCGAGCTGCCGGCGCCGAAGCCGGCCGGGTTCAGCGGAATCGTCGCGACGCGGTGCGTACTCGAGGGCAGCCTCGACCGCACCAGCGTCCCGCGCGGAGAGGCGGTGGAACTGAAGTTCAGCCTGGAGACCGACGGTTTCCTGAAGGGCTTCGCGGGGCTGGAATTGGCGGAACCCGAAGGCACGCGCCTGCACGACGCCGCCGAAGACGTCGCCAGCGGTCCGCGCGACGAGCGGCTCGCCGGCCGCCTGGCGGCCGAGAAGGTGCTGGTCACCACGCGGGAAGGGACCGTGCGCGTGCCGCCGGTCGAGGTCGTCTGGTTCGATGCCGCCCGCGGGCAGTACCGGACGGCGTCGACACCCGCGCGCGAATTGACGGTGACCGCGAGCGACCGGCCGCTGGCCGGAGGCGAGGACTCGGGCTTCCTGCGCAACGAGATCGCGCGTCTCGGCGACGACCTGGCGTTCATCCACGCGGGCAGCCCGCGGCGGGAAGGTGTCCCGCCGCCGGTGGGCGGCGCCGCGTGGTGGGTTCTGGCGCTGGCGCCGGTCGGCCTGCTGGGCGGCTGGCGCTGGTGGCTGGGGCGGCGGGCGGCAGGCCTGCGCGACCGGGCCGGCCGGCGGCGGCGCGGCGCGCTGGCGGCGGCCAGGACGCGCCTGCGCGAGGCCGCGCGGGCGGCGGATCCCGAGGCGGCGCTGGCGCTGGTCGCGCGCGCCATCACGGGCTACGTCGCCGACTCGCTGGATCTGCCGGCCGGGGCCGCCGGCGCGGCGGAGATCGCCGCGCTCGGCAGGGCGCGGGGCTGCCCGGATGTCGCGCGGGACGTGACGGCGCAGTTGGCGCGCTGCGACCAGGCGCGCTTCGGCGGCCCGTCGACGATCAGCGCAGCCGAACTGGCGGACGCGGTGCGCGGCGATCTCGAACGCTTCGAACGCGGTGCCGGCGGCGGTCCCCGTGCCGCGCGCGGGCCGGTCGCCGGCGCCCTCGCCCTGCTGCTGGGGGCCGGCCTGTGCGGCGTGACGGCGGCCGCCGCTGCCGATCCGGCGGCGTTGCTGGCCGCCGGCAACGAGGCCTACGCCGCCGGCCGCTTCGACGACGCGCGCGACGCCTATCTGGCGGCGCGCGCGCTGGCGCCCTGGTCGGCCGACGCGCACTACAACCTCGGCAACGCGCATGCGCGCGCGGGTCGGGTCGGACCCGCCGTGGCCAGCTACCTGCGCGCCCAGAGGCTGGCCCCGCGGGACCGCGATGTGCGCCGGAACCTCGAGTGGCTGCGCCAGAATCTCAAGGATCTGGAACTGGCCGACCGCTCGCTGCCCCTGTTCGTGGCGCAGGCCGCCGCCCTGGTCGGCGCCCTGTCCCTCGACGAATGGGGTCTGGTCCTGATCGCCGCCCTCTGGGCGGCCGCTGGCCTTGTCGGCTGGGGATGGTGGCGAGGACCTTCCGTCCCGCAGCGGCGGGCGCTACTCGCGGCGGCGGCCGCCGCGCTGGTGTCGGGCGCGGTCACGGCCGCGCGGTGGCACCATGATCGCGTGCGGGATCAGGCGGTGGTCACGGCCGAGGCGGTCGCCGTGCGTTCGGGTCCCGCGGTCAGCTATCCCACGCTGTTCGAGGTCCACGCCGGGTTGACGCTCGACAGGCAGCAGTCGCGCGAGGGCTGGTGCCGCGTGAGCCTGGGCGGGGATTGGCAGGGCTGGCTGCCGGCAGACGCGGTGGAGGGGGTGCGCCTGCCCGCGGACGCGCCCGGGGCTCAGCCGACGAGGCGGTAGGTCGCCGACGTGCGCGGGGTCTCGCGCACGGTCACGTCGGTCAACTGCGGCAACTCCGGGCGCAGCCGCGCGAAGAGCCAGGCGGCGAGGATCTCCGCCGTCGGGTTGTCCAGGCCGGGCAGTTCGTTGAGGCACCGGTGGTCCAACTCGCGGATCACCGGGTCGACGACGCGACTGACCTCGCCCCC
>VGXH01000547.1 GCA_016873405.1 bacterium | reverse complement strand
ACCGCGACCAGCAGGTCGCCCTGGGCGACGACCTGTCCCTCGGCGACGGCCACGCGCTGGACCAGACCCGCTTGCGGCGCGGCAAGTTCGGTCTCCATCTTCATCGACTCCATGATCAAGAGCGGCTGGCCGGCGACCACCGCCTGACCCGCCTCGACCAGCAGACGCACGACCTTGCCCGGCATGCGCGCCATGAGATCGGGCCCTTCGGACTGCGCCGGGTCGGCGCCCTCGGCGTGCACCGGGTCCGGCCGCCGCAACCGGTGGGTCACGCCGTCGCAGAAGACCAGGCGTTCGTCGCCGCAGGCGGCGACCCAGGCCCGCCGGCGCGAACCGTCCGGCAGGATCACCAGCCAGGCCCCGTCCCCGGCCCGACGCACCGTCGCGGCTCCCGGGGCGCCCTCGGTCGCCACCAGCCAGCCGTCCTCGTGCCGGCGCACCACCAGCGCGTGTTCGGTCGGGCCGTCGCGGAACTTCAACTGCATGGCGTCTCCTGGGCGGCGCTCACGGTCAGCCCAGACCCGGGTGGCGGAAGCGGCCCAACCGGTTCCACGGCGAGTGCGCCGCGTGCGCGGTGTCCGACCCGCCGGCCGGTCCCGCGGTCGCCCGCGCGGCGCGCGCGGATTCGGCGCCCGCGGCGGCGGCCAGCGCCATCTCCGCGCCGGTGGCGCGGCCGCTGCGCCAGCGGGCGAGGTGCTCGTCCAGGAAGCCGGTGTGCAGACGGCCGGCGGCGAACGCCGCGGTGCCGAGCACCGCCAGCAGGTACTCGTGGTTGGTGGCCACGCCGAGGATCGGGTAGTCGCGCAGGGCGGCCGCCATCCGGGCGACGGCGGCCGGGCGGTCGTGCGCGTGCACGCACAGCTTGGCGATCATCGGGTCGTAGTGGAGCGTCACCTCGTCGCCCTGCCGGACCCCGCTGTCCACGCGCACGCCCGGACCCGCCGGCTCGCGCAGCAGCAGCAGCCGGCCGAGCGACGGGAGGAAGCCGTTCTCGGGGTCCTCGGCGTAGAGGCGGCATTCGATGGCGTGGCCGCGGACGGCCAGTTCCTCCTGCCGCCACGGCAGCGGCGCACCGCCGGCCACCAGGATCTGCGTCCGCACGAGGTCCTGCCCGGTCACCAGTTCGGTCACCGGGTGCTCCACCTGCAGGCGCGTGTTCATCTCCAGGAAGTAGAAGCCGCCGTCCTGGTCGAGCAGGAACTCGATGGTGCCGGCGCCCTCGTAGCCGACGGCCCGCGCCGCCGCCACCGCGGCCGCGCCCATGCGCGCGCGCAAGGTGTCGTCGAGCGCCGGCGACGGCGACTCCTCGATGATCTTCTGGTGCCGGCGCTGGATCGAGCATTCGCGCTCGAACAGGTGCACGACGTTGCCGTGGCTGTCGCCGAAGACCTGGAACTCCACGTGGCGCGGCCGCGCCAGGTACTTCTCGACGTAGACGGTGCCGTCGCCGAAGGCGCCGCGGGCCTCGCGCGCGGCCGCTTCGCAGGCGGCCACGACCTGCGCCGGCTCCTGCACCAGCCGCATGCCCTTGCCGCCGCCGCCGAACGCCGCCTTGACCAGCAGAGGGTAGCCGACGCGATCGCACACCTCCCGCACGGCGTCGGCCGCGAAGGCGCCGTCGGCTGCCGGCGCCGGCAGCCGGGCTCCCGGCACCACGGGCACGCCGGCCTGCTCCATGAGCGCGCGCGCGGCGGTCTTCTCGCCCATCGCGCGGATGACCGCGGCCGAAGGGCCGATGAACGTGATCCCGGCCGCGGCGCAGGCCTCGGCGAAGCCGGCGTTCTCGGCCAGGAAGCCGTAACCGGGGTGGACGGCGTCGGCGCCCGTCTTTCGCGCCGCTTCCAGGATGAGGTCCCCGCGCAGGTAGGAGGCGGCCGGCTCGGGCGGGCCCAGCTCGACCGCGACGTCGGCCAGTTCGGCGTGCGCGGCCTGCCGGTCGGCCTCGCTGCAGACGGCGACGACGCGCAGGCCCAGTTCGCGGCAGGCGCGGATGACGCGCACGGCGATCTCGCCGCGGTTGGCCACCAGCACGCTGCGGATCTCGCGGCGGGGCCCGGTCACGCGCGCGCCTCCCCGTCGCAGGGCGGCAGCGTCCAGCCGGCGGTCGGCGTCCACGGCGCCGGGCGCTTGTCCGCGAAGGCCGCCAGCGCGGCCTGCGCCTCGGGCGTCCT
>VGXH01000546.1 GCA_016873405.1 bacterium | reverse complement strand
CCAGCCAGACGCGCCGCCACACTGGCCCCCAGCAGCGCGCCGCGCGCGCCGTGGCGGCGCAGCCCCAGCCGCGCGATCGGCAGCCCGGCCGCCGCCAGCCCCACCGCGAGCAGGAAACTGCCGCCGTCGCGCCAGGGGCCGGCCGGCAGCAGCCAGGCGCCCAGTCCGACGCCCAGCAGCAGCAGCAGCAGCGGCAGCCCGTAGAGCAGAAGGGACATGCCCAGCACCTGGCTGCCGGGCACGGCGATGCGCACCTGGTCACCGGGGGCGACGCCGAGCGGGTCCGCGGCCTCGATCTCGCGCCGGCCGTCGCCGGACGGCTTGCACAGGGCGTGCGCGGCGCAGCGGTCGCAGTGCTCGCCCAGATGCAGGCGGACCAGGACGCGCCGGTCGCCGCCGGCCGCCGGCGGCAGGACGCGCAGGACGTCCCCGACTTCGTACAGGATCTCGGGTTCGGCGGCCACGCGCGTCAATTCACGGCGTCGGAGCCGGGCGCCGCCGGCGCCTTGTCCGCGTGCAGCCAGCCGATCGAGCCGGGCTTGCACTTGTCCAGCGGGATGATCGTCGCGTCCAGCTTGGCGTAGTCGATGACCGGCAGGTTGTCGATGATGACGATGGCTCCGTCGCTCTTGCGCGCGCAGATGCCGCAGCTGATGCAGGCGGCGTCGCAGGCCCACTTGGCCAGCCGCGCGTCGTCATGGCTCTTGCAGAAGACGAAGAACTCGCGGTCGACCGGGTGCAGTTCGAGGATGTCGCGCGGGCAGGCCGTCACGCAGGCGGCGCAGGCGGTGCAGAGGTCGTCGTAGACGACCGGCAGCCCCTCGGGCCCCATCTCGATGGCGCCGAACGTGCACGCCGCCACGCAGTCGCCGCCGCCGAGGCAGCCCCACTGGCAGGCCTTCTCGCCGCCGGCGACCAGCTCCTGCACCGAGCAGGCGGTCGGACCCTCGTACAGCGCCTTGGCGTGCGAGAGGGCGCCCGTGCCGCGGCACATCAGGCGCACCACGTGGCGCGTCATCTCGCCGGCGCTCACGCCCATGATGGCGCCGACGGGTTTCGCGGTGTCCATGCCGCCGACCGGGCACTGGTTCACCTTGGCCTGGCCCGACACCACGGCCTCGGCGTAGGCGGCGCAGCCGGCGTAGCCGCAGGCCCCGCAGTTCGCGCCGGGCAGGGCGTCGTTGACCACCGCGATGCGCGGATCCTCTTCGACCCGCAGCTTCTTGTCGGCGACGGCCAGCGCGCCGGCGAACAGGACGCCCAGCCCGCCCATGGTGGCAAGTGACGCGACGATGGTCTCCATGATGTGATCCTCCGCTGCGCCGCCGGCGGTCAGTCCGGCAGCAGGTATCGGTCCAGTCCCGAACTCCGCCGCTCCACGCCCTCAGCATCGACGATCAGGCACTCGATGCCCGGCAGTTTCGCCACCAGTTCCAGGCCCCGCTCGGGTCCCAGAACGAAGATCCCGGTCGACAGGGCGTCGGCCCGCGCGCACGTGGGCGCCAGGACCGTCACGCTCCGGCAGCCGCGCGCCGGCTCGCCGGTGCGCGGGTCGAGCAGGTGGTGGAAGCGCTCCCCATCCTGTTCGAAGTACTGCTCGTAGTCGCCCGACGTCGATACGGCGGCCTCGCCCGGCGCCAGCCTGGCCAGCAGCGCCCCGCGCAGCCGCGGGTGTTGCACGCCGACGCGCCAGCCGGCGCCCAGGCAACGGATCTCGCCGCCGCCATCGACCAGCGCCTGGTCGATGCCGTGCTCCCGGAGCACCGCCACCGCGCGGTCGACCGCGTAGCCGGCCGCCCAGGCACCATAGTGCAGCCGCTCGGGCTCGGCCAGCAGCGACTCCGGGCTTGCCGGCATCGTCGTCAGGCGGCGCGTCTCCCGGAGCAGGTCCGCCGGATCCGGCCGCCGCGGCGACGGCGCGCCGAAGCCCCACAACTCCACCAGCGGCCGCAGCCGCGCGTCGAAGGCGCCGCCGGTCAGCGCCATGACGTCCAGCCCCTCGCGCAGCAGGAGCAGCTTCTCGTCCTCGCCGCCGGCCCGCGGCGGCAGGTGCGTGGAGAACAGCGTGTCGATGCGCGCGATCTCAGCAAAGGCCGCCTGCAGCGCGGCGTCGAGGCGAGCGGCCTCCGCCGCGGTGTCGTCCCGGGCCCGCACCTGGATCTCCACCAGCCCC
>VGXH01000545.1 GCA_016873405.1 bacterium | reverse complement strand
GCACTCGGCCCTCAACGCGTCGGTGCGCGCGGACAGCCTTGAAGCAGTCGTCAAGACGAACGACCTGGAGATGAAGCGCCTCCGGCTGGTGCTCGAGATCGAACTGGCGAAGAAGCAGGCGGACGTCGAGCAAAAGATCCGCGACCTGGGGATCGTGCTCGAGCGGGACCTGCCGCGCGACCTTGCGCTGCTGCAGGTGAACTGGCAGGCGGAGAAGACGAAGCTGACAGTGGCGACGCCGCTGCAGCGGCTGGGCAGCATCGCCGTCAGCGAGAAGCCCGTGCGTCCGCGCAAGTTGCGCGCGGCCGCGATCCTCACCTTCCTGGGGCTCAGCGGCGGCATCGCCCTGGCCCTGGCCTGGGAGTACGTCGAGAACAACCGCGCCGTGATCACGGCCGCGCGCCGCCCGGGCGCCTGAGCGCGAGCGGCCGTTCCCGGAGCGCCGTGCCGCCGGCCGGCGCGCGAAGCGACGATTGCCAAGCCGGCCCGGTTGTGCCACATTGCGCCGGTTGCATCGGTCCCGCCGGCTGCGGCACGCGGGCCCCTTCCACTTCCGGAAAGGAAGCACATGTCCAGATCACTGCTGATGGCGGCCGTGCTGGCCGGCGTCCTGCTGGTCGCTCTGACCGGCTGCAAGGGCGACAGCAAGTCCGCGGAGGTTGCCGCCATCGAGATCGAACCGGGACTCAGCTATGTCGATTCGCTGGTCGGCACCGGCGAGGCGGTCAAGAGCGGCGACATCGTGCAGGCCCACTACACGGGCTGGCTGCAGGCCACCGACGCGAAGTCGAAGCGGCCGGCCAAGGGCACCCAGTTCGACAGTTCGCTCGACCGCGGCGAGCCGATCATGTTCCCGGTCGGCAACGGCTCTGTGATCCCCGGCTGGGAGAAGGGGATCATGGGCATGAAGGTCGGCGGCAAGCGCACGCTGGTCATCGGGCCCGATCTGGCCTTCGGCGCCGAGGGGCGGCCGCCGGTGATCCCGGCCAACTCGACCCTGATCTTCGACATCACGCTGGTCGGCCTGCCGAAGGTCGAGGTGCAGGTGCAGCAGGAGGGCACCGGCGCCGAGGCGGTCCCCGGCGACCAGATCGCGGTGCACTACACGGGCTCGCTGTGGACCGACGGCGCGGTGGGCCAGAAGTTCGACTCGTCCCTGGACCGTGGCGAGCCGTACCGCTTCACGCTGGGCGCCGGCATGGTCATCCCCGGCTGGGACCTGGGGCTGCGGGGCCTGAAGGTGGGCACCAAGGCCCGCCTGATCATCCCCTCGACGCTGGGCTACGGAAAGCAGGGCACGCCCGGCATTCCGCCCAACGCGGACCTGGTGTTCGACGTCGAACTGGTGGAGATCGCCGGCAAGTAGGGAGTCGATGCAAGTGCTTGCGGGACAAGGGTTGCCGCCGACTCCCGCCTGGCGCTTGCACGTTCTGCCCGCCTTTGCTACCGTTTCACGCTGTTTCTGGGCAGACGCCCCGGCGGGGCGTCTGCTCGTTTACCCGGTCGCCGCAGATTCCGCTGGAGGACGAACGTGTTCTACCTGATTCCAGTCGCCGGGGTGCTGGCGCTGCTTTTCGCCGCCTACAAGGCCGCGTGGATCGGCCGCCAGGACGCGGGCGACGAGAAGATGCAGACCATCGCCGGCCATATCCAGGAAGGCGCCATGGCCTTCCTGGGTCGCGAGTATCGCGTGCTGGCGATCTTCGTGGTCGTGGTGGCGGCGCTGCTCGCCGTGTCCAACGCCCGGCAGCCGAGCAGCCACGCCCTGATCGGCCTGTCGTTCGTCGTCGGCTCGATCTGCTCGGCGGCCGCGGGCTACTTCGGCATGCGGATCGCGACCCGCGCGAACGTGCGCACGACCGCGGCCGCGCGCACCGGGCTGAACCCGGCGCTGCTGGTCGCGTTCGCCGGCGGCACGGTGATGGGCATGGTCGTGGTCGGCCTCGGCGTGCTGGGTCTCAGCCTGCTCTACCTCGTCTACACCAAGATCTTCAACGTGAACGTGGAGTTGGAGCGCCTGCTGCAGGTGCTGTCGGGCTTCTCGCTGGGCGCCAGCTCGATCGCGCTGTTCGCGCGCGTGGGCGGCGGCATCTACACCAAGGCCGCCGACGTCGGCGCCGACCTGGTGGGCAAGGTCGAGGCCGGCATTCCCGAGGATGACCCGCGCACCCCCCC
>VGXH01000544.1 GCA_016873405.1 bacterium | reverse complement strand
CGCGAGCGACTGGCCGTCGGGGAGGATGAGGGTCAAAGCGGACATCTCGAGCCACCGTCCTGCCGGGGCAGCGACCCGGCGTCTTCGAGGCAGTGGTCCCCGTGCGGCGGGACCGTTCCCGGGGGATCCCGGCGGGCCGACTCGGCGCCCGGGCCGGGCTCATCCCCTGCGGCAAGAGCCCGCCGCCGCGCTGGCGGCAACGGGCTCCGGATTCCGAGAGCTGGTGGTGGGCGATACTGGACTCGAACCAGTGACCTCTTGTCTGTCAAACAAGCGCTCTAACCAAAACTGAGCTAATCGCCCAACAGCGCGCGAAATTAAGCCGCGGGGCCCGGGGATGTCAACGAAAAACCCCCGGGCCGCAGCTGCGGCCGTCAGTTGAGGTAGTCCACCAGGCGGCTGCCGCGGCCGTACTGCCGCATCTTGTTCAGGGCCTGGTTGCGGATCTGGCGCACGCGCTCCCGCGACAGGTTGATGTCCTGCCCGATCGTTTCGAGCGAGGCGGTCTCCTCGCAGCCCAGCCCGTAGTAGCGCGAGACGATGTCCCGCTCGCGCGGGGTCAGCAGGCTCATCGCCGCGCACAGTTCCTTGACCAGTTCATCGTCCACGAAGTCCTGCTCGGCGGTGCTCACGTCCGGGTCCGTCAGCGTGTCCGCCAGCGTCACGTCATCGTCGTAGAGCGGCTGGTCGATGCTCACCAGCGGCCGGCTGGCCGCCTGGATCTGCTGCATCTTGCGCAGGTCCAGGCCCATGCCGTCGGCCAGTTCCTGCTGGTACACCGGTCGCAGGTGCCGCTGCTCGAGCTTCTGCGACAGGCGCTTGATCTTCTGGGCCTGCTGCGAGCGGTTGATCGGCAAGCGCACGGTGTTGGTCTGCTCGGCAATCGCCTTCTGGATCGCCTGGCGGATCCACCACACCGCGTAGGAGATGAAGCGGAACTCCCGGCGCTCGTCGAAGCGCTTGGCCGCCGTGATCAGGCCGATGTTGCCCTCGGCGATCAGGTCCATGTAGCTGAGGCCCTGGTTGAGGAACTTCTTGGCCACGCTGACCACGAAGCGCAGGTTGCTGTTGACCAGCTTGTCGAGGGCCTCGCGGTCGCCTTCGCGGATCCGCCGCGCGAGCTCGAACTCCTCCTCGCGGGTCAGGAGGGCATGCTTCCCGATCGTCTGCAGGTAGTGCTGCAGGGTCGGACTCTCGCGGCGGTCGCTGCTCAGTTCGACTTCGTACACGCTCCGTCCTCCTTCGCCGTACCCAGCACCCCGGCTGCGCACCCCTGCCCCGGCCACGGCCGGCGCGCCCACCGTCATTCGCTTCACGTCCCGGACCAGGCTATTCATACGCGGCGCACCGCTGTAAGTTCCCGGTGCCCCGAGTCGCTTCCCACCCCTTCGGCGACGTCGTATCTGTAAGTCCTTCAATCAACTGCGGCGGAATTGTAGCCGACCGTCGCCGCCGCGAAAACTTAATTTTGATCTTTTTTGTCAAGCTTGGCGACGGCAGACCGGGCGGGGGCCGCCGGGCCCCCGCCCGACCCCCGGATCAGTCCACGACTTCGTAGTCGGCGTCGACCGCGCCGTCCCGGCCCTTGCCGGCCGTGCCGCCGCCGCCGGCGCCTGCCTCACCCTGCGCGCCGCCGCCCTGGGCCTGGCTCTGGCCTGCCTTCTCGTAGGCCTTGGCCGCCGCCTCCTGGACGGACTGCATCAGGGCGTCGGAGGCGCCGCGGATCATCGCCACGTCCTGGCCGCGGAGCACCTCCTCGCAGGCCTTGATCCGGCTTTCCACGGTCTCGCGCACGGACGGCTCGATGCTCTCGGCAAGGTCCTGCAGGGTCTTCTGCGCCTGGTGGACGCGCGCCTCCGCCTCGTTCCGGACGTCGATCAGTTCGCGCTTCTGCTTGTCCTCGTCCGCGTGCAGCGACGCGTCGCGGACCATCCGCTCGATCTCCTGGTCGGTCAGACCGCTGGAAGCCTGGATCTTGATGGACTGCGCCTTGCCGGTCGCCTTGTCCGTCGCGCTGACCGACAGGATGCCGTTGGCGTCGATATCGAACGTGACCTCGATCTGCGGCACGCCGCGGGGCGCCGGCGGGATCCCCGTCAGCTGGAAGCGGCCGATCGTCTTGTTGTCGACCGCCATCTCGCGCTCGCCCTGGAGCACGTGGATCTCGACGGTTTC
>VGXH01000543.1 GCA_016873405.1 bacterium | reverse complement strand
AAAACGGGCCAGTTCGGCCGCGGGCAGCAGCTCGTCGACGGGCATCAGCAGCCCCATGATCGAGTAGGGGCCGATCTTGTCCGACGGCCCGTAGACCAGGTTGGGGCCGCCGAAGGCGAGGGCGGCCGTCTGGAACTGCGTCTGCAGGTCCTCCACGCGGTAGTGGACGCGCTCGATCGAAAACCCGGCGAACTCGGGGTGGTTCGCGCGGAACTGAGCGACGTGTTCGTCGAAGAGCGCCTGTTCCTGGGGGTCCATCTGCTCCCAGACCACGACGGTGCGGGAGCGGTCGGCGCGCCCGCAGCCGGCGGCCGGCGGCAGAAGTGCCGCCAGCAGGGCCGCGGCGGCCAGGGCGGCGACCGGGGCCGGCCGGGTTGTCGTCGATGAGCGCAGCGCCTTCATGACGGCCGACCTTACACCGGATCGAACCCGCGGACAACCACGCAGGCGGTTTCGCGCCGTCGGCGCGCCCCGCGCGGCCGTTTGTGCGCTTGGGGATTGAAACTCGCCCCCTCGATCGCTTAGTTTGGCACCCATGAGCACCAGATTCCAGCGGCGCCCCGCGCCCCCGGCGGCCCCCACGCGGGGCCTTCTCCTCGCGTCGGTGATATTCCTCGTGGCGATGCTCCCGGTCGCCCCTCCCGCCGGCGCGGTCCCCTACCGCACGCCGGTCATCGACGGCGTCATCACGGCGGGTCCCGCCGACTGGGACGCCGCCGACCGGGTGGTGGACGATAGCGCCGACGACAGCATCTCGACGCGCACGGCGAACGTGCGGCGGCTGTGGCTGACCTGGGACGCGGCGAACCTCTACCTGGGCGTGACCTACCAGGACGTGGCGCCCAACGAGGCGCTCACGATCTACCTCGATCTCGACCGGGGCGTGGGCCCGACGAACGCGGCCGAGTTGGACTCGCTGCCGGCGAACGTCTCGCTGCCGGCAGGTCACCGCGTCGATTTCATCGTCGGGGGCACCGCCGCCGACGGCCACCCCGGGGGCAAGCCCCGCGCCTTCCGCGTCACCGGCGCTGCCGGCGCGGTGCAGGCTGTGTCGAGCCTGATCACGACCGCGCAGGGCTCAGGCGGCGGCACGCAGGCGGAGACCGCGGCGCGCTTCCCGTTATGGCTGAGCGGCGAGTTGGCCATCCCCTGGACTGTTCTCTATCCCGATCTTGGCGGCGCCGTGCCGACGCGCGCGGTCATCAAGGCGCTGGCGTTCATCGGCCGCGCCGACGCCACACGCAACGGCATCGACCCCGCCCCCGACAACGCCGGCTTCGACGGCGGCACGGGCGCGGTTGCGGTCACCGCCATGCACGCCTCCGTCGTCGACGACGACGGCGACGGTGCGCCGGATCCGCTGACCGCGACGATCAGCGGCACCGCGACGCTGCCTCAGGACGACGGCACCGCGGCGCTGACGGTCAAGGCGGAGCTGATCGGCTTTGCCGGCCGCGACCCCGGCGCCCCGCTGAGCGCGGTGATCACCGCGGCGGGCATCCGCGCCTGGACGCTGCCGCGCCTGCCGGCCGGGACGTACCGCGTGACCACCTCCGCGGCGGGCTACTTCGCCGACGAACGCACCGTCGTGGTCGGCTCGGGCCAGGCGGTCACCGGCATCGACCAGACGCTGGTCAAGGCCACGGCCATCCGCGGCACGGTGAGTTTCGCCTCCGGCCCCGGCGGGGCGGGCAGCGTCGAGTTGCGCGATCAGGGCGGCGCCGTCCTCGGCACCCGCTCGTTCGCGGCCGCGGGCGGCCCCTTCGTGTTCTTCGTCGAGACGGGCGGCCAATACCGACTGGTGGCGAACGCCGCCACCTACCTGCCGTTCGAACTGCCGATCACCGTGACCACCGGCGTCGACTACGTCGGGGCCGACCTGACGCTCCTGCGCCAGACGCGCATCGCCGGCAGCGTAGCCTTCGCCGAGTTGATCGGCGGCCTCGGCAAACCGGGCACGGTCCGGCTGCGCGACGGCCAGGGCGCGCTGCTGGGCCTGAGCGGATTCGCCGCCAGCGGCGGCACGTTCGAGTTCTTCACGCCGGTCGGCGGCACGTTCAACCTCACGACCGAGACGCTGCCGCCCATCTACGTCGAAGTCGACACGACGTTCACGGTGACGGCCGGCGTCGACGCCGCGGGGTTCGCCTTCCATCTCCCGCTCAAGGCGCGCGTGCGCGGGG
>VGXH01000542.1 GCA_016873405.1 bacterium | reverse complement strand
GGCGCGGCCCCGCCGCGGCCCCCACCAGCAGCGCCACGCCCAGCGCCGACAGCCACGGCAGCAGGCGCACCGCGCGCGCGCGCGCGCCCGGGGCCCCGGTCCCGAACAGATCCAGGTGCGGGTGCCGGAGACGGCCGGCGGCGGGACCGCCCCGGCTCCGCCACCAGGCGACGACAAGCACCAGCGGCAGCAGCGCCAGGAACCAGGGACGGGCCAGTTCCATCAGACGCCACCTCCGGCGCCTGCCGGCCGGCCGGCCGGCGGCCACAAGCGCGTGATCTCCGCCCAGGCCTGGTCGGCGGCCAGCCGACGTTCGGCCGCCACGGCGGAATACCGCGGCTCGAAGCGCGCGGCGGCCACGCAGGCGACGAACCGGGACACCTGCTCGCGGCAGAACGGCGCCTCCGGCTCGCGCGGATCGTAACGCCGGAGGTCCGCCTCGGCCAGCAGTCGGGCCAGCGCGGCCGCTCCCGCCGGCGCGTGGCCGCGGGCCTCGCAGGCGGCCGCCAGTTCGGCACCGGTCAGGTCCGCGGCGGGCACGCGGTACTGCGCCGCGGCGTAGCGCCGCGCAGCGCCGGCCAGCCGGTCGAGGAACGCGCGCGTCTGCCCGCGCTCGAGCAGTTCCTCCGCCAGCAGGCCCCGCAGCGAGATGGCGGCGCCCAGCCAGGCCGGCTCGGGCAGCGGCCAGTCCGTCGGCGGCGACGGCCGTCCGCGCCGACGCCACCACACGGCCAGCGCCGCCAGCACGAACAGCAGCGACAGCAGGGCCAACGCCGCCGGGGTCAGCCAGGGCAGCGGTCGCGGATCGCGGATCGCGGCCAGGCTCGCCGGGTCGGACACCCGACCGCGGACCGTCACGACCGGCGAGAGGTCCCCTTGCCAGACCAGTCGGAACGGCCCGGTGCGGTACGCGCGATACCAAGCCACGACGCGGGGGCCGGCCGCCGGCGGCAACGCGTCCAGCCGGGTCGCCGGGGCAGCCGTCGCGCCGCCCCACGGTCGCCACCACGGCCGTGCCGCAAGCTCCCGCAGGACCAGCTGCGGATCGGCGGGGGCCGGCAGCGGCGCGTCGGTCCCCGCGCCCGCCGCCAGATCCCAGGCGACGGCGAATTCCCCGCCGAACGCCACCGTGTCGGCCAGGACGTGCAGGGGGGGCGGGGCCGGCCCGTCGCCGGGCGCGGCGAATCCCAGGCGCGCGGTGTCCGGCGCGGCGACGGCCGCTCCCGCCGCCGGCGGCGGCGCGCCCTGCGCGGCCGCGGGCTGCGGGGCCGACCACGCCGCAGCGAGCGCGGCCAGGACCGCAAGACGGGCGCTCCCCGTGCCGACCGGAGCGATCATCGCGTCCGCCGCCTTCCGTAGCGGCCCTCGCGCGCCAGGAAGAAGCGGCGCAGCGGTTCGACGTAGGAGCCGGTGGCGTCGATGTCCACGAGATCGACGCCGCGGGATTGGAACAGGCGGGCCAGAAATTCGTCGCGCGCGGCGACGCGGGCGGTCAGGCGCCGCCGCAGCGCGGGCCGAGAGGTGTCCACGAGGAGCGGCGCGCCCGATTCGGCGTCGACCCATTCCACGAGCCCGGAGGCGGGCGGGTCCGATTCGCGCGGATCCCGGACGCGCACGGCGACGACGTCATGGCGCCGGGCCAGCACCGACAGCGTCGTCGTGAAGTCGCCGGTCCAGAAGTCGGAGACCAGGAAGACCGTCGCGCGCCGCTTGAGCACCGAGCCGAGCAGACGCAGCGGTTCGTCCAGGTCCGTGCCTCGTCCCTCGGGCTCGAACGTGAGCAGTTCGCGGATCAGCCGCAGCACGTGGCTGCGGCCTTTCGCCGGGGGGATGAACCGCTCGACCCGGTCGGTGAACATGACCAGGCCCACCTTGTCCTTGTTGGCGATGGCCGCGAACGCCAACACGCCGCACAGCTCGGCCGCGGTCTCCATCTTCGTGCGCTTGCCGCTGCCGAAGCGGCCGCTCCGGCTGAGATCGACGGCGAGGATCACCGTCAGCTCGCGCTCCTCGTCGTAGAGCTTCACGAAGGGGTGTCCCGTGCGCGCGGTGACGTTCCAGTCGATCGTGCGCACGTCGTCGCCCGGCACGTACTCCCGCACCTCGCGGAACTCCATGCCGGTGCCCTTGAACACCGAGTGGTACTCGCCGGAGAAGACCTCGTCCACGAGACGGCGCGTGGGGGGGG
>VGXH01000541.1 GCA_016873405.1 bacterium | reverse complement strand
GCGCGGGCGGTCTGGCCGCCCTTGCCGATGACGCGGCCCAGGTCTTCCGGGTGCACCTTCACCTGGTACACGTCGCGATCCTGCCGATGCAGGATGTCCACCGTCACGTCCGCGGGATGGCTGACCAGGTTGACCACGACGTAGGAGACGAGCTCGAGCACGCGCTCCTGGCCGATGGTCAACTCGTCGCCCTGCGGCAGGCCGGCCGACTCGACGGCCGGGTCGGCGGCCGCATCCGCGGCGTAATCGTCGCGCGGGGCGCTCAACTCTCGCCTTCCGCGGGCTCGGCGCCGTCGCCGGCGGCGGCAGCCTCTTCGGCGGCCTTCGCGGCGGCTTCGGCGTCGGCCTTGGCCTTCGCCTCGGCCTCTTCCTTGGCCTTCTTCTCGGCGGCGGCCTTGGCGACGCGCGCGGCCTTCTCCTGGGCGCGCTTGGCCTCGCCGGCCTCACTGCCCTGCTTCCAGGTCTCCACGCGGGCCTCGATCTCGGCGGCATCCACGCCCTGCTTCACCAGCGAGTAGCGGTAGAGGATGCCCTCACCCTTGAGCAGGGCGCGCGCGGTGTCCGAAACGGTCGCGCCGCGGCCCAGCCAGGTGATGATCTCGTCCGTGTGCAGCTGCACGTCGAACGGATCGGTGAAAGGATTGTAGTAGCCGAGATTGGCCAGGTAGGCGCCGTCGCGCCGCTTGCGGTGATCGACCGCGACCAGACGATAGAACGGCCTCTTCTTGCGCCCCATGCGCGTCAGACGGATCGTGGTGGACACTATCAGCCTCCCCTTGCGTGGTGTCGCCCCGCGCCCCATGCGCGAAGCGTGCGTGGCAGGGCCGGCGTTGCCGCCGCCCGCCGTGGTCAGGCCTTGAAGACCTTCTTCCCGAAGGCTTCGAGGCCGCCTGCGGCGTTGATGTCGCGCATCATCCGCCGCATGTCCCGGTGCTGCTTGAGCAGCTTGTTCACCTGCGACACCGTGGTGCCGCTGCCGTTGGCGATGCGCTTGCGCCGCGAGCCGTTGATGATATCGGGCTTCCGGCGCTCGGCCGGCGTCATCGAGTTGATGATCGCCTCGGTCTGGTGGAACTGCTTGTCGTCCACCTTGGCCTTGTCGAGCATGTCGCCGTCGACGCCCGGCAGCATCTTGAGCACGCCCTTGAGCGGCCCCATCTTCTTCATCTGGCGGATCTGCGCCTGGAAATCCTCCAGCGTGAACTCGCCCTGCGCGAAGCGGCCGGCCAACCGCTCCGCGGTCTCCTGGTCCATCTTGTCCTGGGCCTGCTCGATGAGCGTCAGCACGTCGCCCATGCCCAGGATGCGCCCGGCCATGCGGTCGGGATGGAAGACCTCCAGGTCCTCCAGCTTCTCGCCCACGCCGCAGAGCTTGACCGGCTTGCCGGTCACCTCCAGCACGCTGAGCGCGGCGCCGCCGCGGGCGTCGCCGTCCAGCTTGGTCAGCACGACGCCGTCGAAGTCCAACCGCGCGGCAAACGTGCTGGCGATGTTCACGGCCTCCTGGCCGGTCATCGCGTCCAGCACGAGCAGCTTCTCGTCGACCGGCACCATCTGCTCGATCGACTCCAGCTCGCCCATCAGGGCGTCGTCGATGTGCAGGCGGCCCGCCGTGTCGATGATGACCAGGTCGCAGCCGTTGTCCCTCGCCCGCCGGACACCCAGCTTGGCGATCTGCGCCGCGTTCTTCTTCTCGCGGTCGCTGTGCACCAGCGCGCCGGCCGCTTCCCCAACCACGTGCAGCTGGTCGATGGCCGCGGGCCGGTAGATGTCGCAGGCGATCAGGAGCGGCTTGCGCCCCTCCTTGACCATCCGCTTGGCCAGCTTGCCGCAGAACGTGGTCTTGCCCGAGCCCTGCAGGCCCATGACCATGACCACGGTCATGCCCTTGTTCTTGGCCTTGGCCGCGTCGAGGTTCAGCTCGCGGGCGTGCCCGCCCAGCAGCCGGGTCAGCTCGTCGTTGACGATGCCGACCACCTGCTGCGCCGGCGTCAGGCTGCCCAGAACGTCCTGGCCGAGGGCCTTGTCGCGGATGTTGGCCACCAGGTTCTTGGCGACGTTGTAGTTGACGTCGGCCTCGAGCAGCGCCAGGCGCACCTCGCGGAGCGCATCCTTGATGTTGTCCTCGGTCAGGCGGTCGGCGCCCTGCAGCTTCTTGAGCGTGGCGTCGAGGCGTCTGGTCAGGTCCCCC
>VGXH01000540.1 GCA_016873405.1 bacterium | reverse complement strand
CCCCTTGGGGATCCTGTTGTCATTGGCGGGGGCTGCGCTGGCCCAGCCGCATCCCGGCCTCGGGGAGTGGGGCGACGCCCCCGAAGGCGCCCCGGCCTACCCGGCGCTGGGCGTCGCCGGCGAGTTCCCGACCTGCTACGGCGGGCCGGCCGGATTCATCTTCCACGCGAACCTGGTGCCGCTGGCCTGGTTCGGCCTGTCGATGGATCCGGAACCCGACGGCAACGCCGGCTTCTGCCCGCCGCCACCCTACGAGATGGACGAGTGCTGGGGCGCGGCCGACGGCGACGGCGGCCTGGTCAACACGTCCACCTTCACGATTTTCCAGGGCAACATCCAGCCATGCAGCAGCGGGCCGTATGACCCGGTGGCGCCGCCCTGCGCGGTGGTCCAGTGGGGCGCGGACATCGACCTGATGGTGACCAACTTCTCCGGCAACATCGCGATGATCAACGTGCTGTTCGACTGGAACCAGGACGGTCGCTGGAACGGCGAGGTGCTCTGTCCCGGGGGCCGCCCGGTGCGGCCCCACGCGATCTGGAACCTGCCCGTGCCGGACGGCTACGCGGGCTTCCTGTCGGGTCTGTCACCCGGCGCGCTGGAGGTGGGGCCCAACGCGGGACCGGTGTGGGCGCGCTTCACGATCGGCGATCCCATCCCCATGCAGTACGACTGGGGCGGCAGCTGGATCTTCGACACCGGCGAGACCGAGGACTACCTGCTGGCGTTCGAGTCGACCGGCAGTGCCGGTGAACTGGGCGACGCGCCCGAGGACGCGCAGGCCTACCCGAACGGCACGATGGGGCAGTTCCCGACCTGCATCGCCGGAGGACCGATCGGCTACGTGTACCACCGCGCGCCGATCACCGCGTTCTTCGGGCCGCAGGTGGACATCGAGGCCGATGGCAACCACGACCTCTGCAACTTCAGCCTCTACAACCACGACGAATGCGACCAGGACGGCGACGCCGGCCTGGTCGTGCCGCGCGCGTACGATCTGGTCAACGGCAGCCTCGTATCCTGCGGATCGCCGGGCGGCGTCGCGACGCTGCCGGGCGCGTGCCAGACCGTGCACTGGGGCGGGGACATCGACATCGAGATCAACAATACCGGCGGCACCGACATGCTGCTGCACGTGCTGGCGGACTGGGACCGCAGCGGCGACTGGGGGCAGACGGTGACCTGCGCCGGCGGCCAGACCGGCAGCGAACAGGTCGTGGTCAACCAGGCGGTGCCGGCCGGGTTCTCGGGCCCGGCGTCGCTGCTGGGGCTGCCGCCGTTCAGCGCGCTGAGCAGCAACGGGCCGGTGTGGTTCCGCTTCACGCTGAGCGACGCCGCGGTGCCCGTCGACTGGACCGGCGACGGCCAGTTCGGCGACGGCGAGACCGAGGACTACCTGTTGCTCGTGAGCGGCGCGTCCGACGCGCCGATGCCGGGCGTCGAACTGGGCCTGCGAATGCTGCCGGCGCAGCCGAACCCGTTCAACCCGCGCACGAGCATCGTCTGCGAGCTGGATGCCGCAGCCGTGCTGCGCGTGACGGTGCACGACGCGCGCGGGCGGCTGGTACGGACGCTGCTCGCGGGCGCGCGCGAGGCGGGCTCGCACGAGATCGTCTGGGACGGGGACGACGACGGCGGGCGGCGCGCGGAGTCGGGGGGCGTGGTGACGCGGAAGGTGGCGTTGTTCAAGTGATATGGAGCGGCTGGTCGACCAGTCCGCTGCCAGTGGGACCATCGGCCCTTGCGCCGGCGCAATGATCACGACCGCGTGAGACTTGCGCCGGCGCACGCGAACGCCGCAGCACCGATGGGCCGAGCCGTCGGACATCGCTCCGTTCGCCCGCCGCGTCTCCTTCGCTTAGCTTGACGGGCGAATAGCGCCCCGACGGCACGGGTACATCCCGCCGAACGATCCGAACCACCGACCCGGAGGAACCATGAAGAAGTTCATCCCGCTCATCGTCGTGCTGGGCGTCATCGCCCTGGTGGCCCTGTCCCTGACCGGCCAGTACAACAAGGTCATCGGCCTGCAGGAAGGCGTGGACGGGCAGTGGGCCAACGTGGAGAACGTGTACCAGCGGCGCGCCGACCTGATCCCCAACCTGGTGGAGACGGTCAAGGGTTACGCCGAGCACGAGCGCGAGACGCTCGAGGCCGTGGTGACGGCGCGCGCCAAGGCCACCCAAGTGACGG
>VGXH01000539.1 GCA_016873405.1 bacterium | reverse complement strand
CTCCAGCAGCCAGGGCATATCGTCGCAGCCGTAGTCGGCGTACATCACGGCCAGGGGCACGCCGTGATGCAGGATGCTGCCGGGGTCGTTCGGATCGGTGCGCGCGGCGTTCTTGCGGCGTGATTCCTCCGGCGTCACCCAGATGTAGAGGATGCTGGCCTTCTCGAGGATGACCGGGCTGAGCTGCGCCAGGCTGGCGCGGTAGCCGTAGGGGTGGGGGATCGGCATCGACTGCCCGTCGGCGCAGCCGCGCGCGAACTCGATGACCACGGTCTTGCCCGCCAGGGACTCGGGCACCTCGGCCACCTTGTCGTCCAGCAGCTTGCGGGCCTCCTTCTCGATCGGGGCCGCGATCTCCTTGCGCAAGGACTCCGGCAGCGTCGACAGGGCCGCCTGACCGCCGGCCCGCACGCGCGCCGCGTCCATCCGGTCGAACAGCCACAACGCCGCCGAGGCCGGCGCCGGCCGGCGCTTGTGCACCAGGTCGTCGTAGTCCTCGTTGATCAGTTCGATCAGGGTCAGCCAGTCGATGGGGCTGCGGAAGGGCAGGGCCGGCGAGACGAAGAACAGCCCCTGATGGCCGCGGGCGGTCAGCTCGTCGCTGACCCGGCGCATGATGTGCACGTAGGGGAAGTCGTCCAGCTGGACCGTCTGGCCGATGCCGAACTGCTCGTGGCACTGGGCCGGTGTCAGACTCGCCAGGTAGCGGCGCGCCTCGGACTTGCCGCTGGCGGGCAGGGCCAGCAGCAGGAGCGTGTCGATGTGGCGGGACTTGTCGGTGTGTCCAGACATGGCGTGACCTCGCGCTGGGGCTGGAACCGTGAGTGGTGTTCTGCCCGGATGATCGCCACGGCCGGATCCGGCGTCAAGGCGCCGGGGTCGTGAACGCGGCGGTCCGGACCGCTTCTTGCGCCGGCGGTCCCGGGAGCCCGCGGACCGCACCGGGCATTGCACAAAGCCCGGCGAAAGGCCCGGAAACCCGCCGCCATCCGGAGGAATGCCATGTCCAGCCGCCGCGTACCGCCCAGCCGCCGGATCCTGGCTGCCTGCGTCACCGTCCTGGCCTGCCTCGCGCCGGCCGCGACGCCGGCGCCGGCGGCCGACCGGGAGCCGGGATTCGACCCGCAGACGCGGGACCGGGCGCCGGTCCCGGCCGGGACGGGCTTCGTCGCCCCGGCCGTGGCGGCCGACCATCTGGCGGCCGCGTCGGCGCGCGCCAAAGGCGCGGCCAAGGCGCTGCCGGCCCGCTACGACTGCCGTGAGGCGGGCCTGGTCTCACCGGTCCGCAACCAGGGCGCCTGCGGGGCCTGCTACGCCTTCGGCGCCGCGTCCGACCTCGAGTCGCGACTGCTGCAGACCGGCTGGGGGGCGGTGGACATCTCGGAGAACAACCTCAAGGAGTGCCACTACCAGGACAGCAGCTGCGCCGGCGGGAACCAGTACCTGATCATGAACCACCTGGCCCGCAACGGCGCCGTGCTGGAGTCCTGCGATCCCTACGTGGCGGTGGACGTCGCCTGCACGCCGGGCTGCGGCACGCAGTTCCTGGTCCTGGACTGGTCGGCCGTCAGCGGCGGCACCGTGCCGGCGGCGGCCGTGCTCAAGCAGTACCTCCTGGATCACGGCCCGCTGCAGACGACGCTGTTCGCCGGCGACGCGTCGGCCCCGGCGTGGACGACGACCTTCAACACCTACAACGGATCGACCACGCTCCATTACACGGGCACGCAGGCGCCCAACCATTCGGTCGTCCTGATCGGCTGGGACGATGCGCTGGCGCACGCGGGCGGCACCGGCGCCTGGATCTGCAAGAACAGCTGGGGCACGGGCTGGGGCGGCGCCTGCGGCTACGGGACGCAGAAGGGCTACTTCACCATCGCCTACGGCTCGGCCAGCGTCGGCATGTGGTCGTCGTTCATCGGCGAGATCATGCCGGAGGACCCCGCGGCGGCCTTGCTGGCGCACGACGAGGGGGGCTATACCGCCGCTTTCGGCGGCGTCGGCCTGACCCTCTGGGGCCTGGCGCGCCACGACGCCGCGCTGGCCACCAAGCTCCACCGCGTCGAGTTCTGGACGACCGATGCGACGACCGACGTCGATGTCTACGTCTACGACACCTTCAGCGGCGGCGTCCTGTCGGGACTGCTGACCTCGAGCCTGAACCACGCGTTTCCGGAAGCCGGATACCACCACGCGG
>VGXH01000538.1 GCA_016873405.1 bacterium | reverse complement strand
GCGGCTCCCGTGGCGAGCAGCCCGGCGAGGGCGACGGCCACGAGCAGCAGCGATAGGATTCGCTTCATGTTGGTTTCCCCCAAGACATTGGCGGATGAACGTGGCGAGGTCTTCGCGCAGGAAACGGCATCATCCGTGCGCCGTTGGCAGCGGCGCGCGGCGGGCGATCCGGACGCGATGGACAACCGGCTGATCGTATCATCGGCGGGTGGTTTTTTCAATCGATTTAGTTATTTGCGGTTATTGCAGTTCCGTGACGAGATGTGATCATAGGTCAAAATAAGATCCAATACGAAAAAGATCGCCGGAGCTCGGTCCGGCGATCCGGTCCCTGTCAACGGTGGTGGACAGCGCGCGAGCCCGCGGAACCCTAGCCCGGACCTCCGTGAATAGTCCTAGCGCGGCCCGTAGCCGGGCTTGTAGCGCAGGATCTTCGCCGGGCAGCCGGCGACGATCGCGCCGTCGGGGACGTCCTTGGTCACCACGGCGCCGGCGCCGACCACGGCGTTCTTCCCGACGCGCACGGGCAGGATCGTGGAGTTGGAGCCCAGGCTGGCGCCGTCCTCGATGCGGGTGGCCTTCCACTTCTCCTTCTCGGGCTGGGGCGGCATCGTGTCGTTGATGAACATGACGCCGTGGCCGACGAAGACGTCGTTGCCGATGGTCACCAGCTCGCAGATGAAGGTGTGGCTCTGGACGCGCGTGCGGTCGCCGATGACGACGCCGTTCTGCACCTCGACGAACGTGCCGATCATCGAGTCCCGGCCGACCTTGCAGCCGTACATGTTGACGAAGTTCCAGACCTTCGTGCCCTCGCCGATCTCGCAGTCGCGGATCAGCTGTCTGTCGTTCACCGGGTAGCTCATGGACCCATCCTGTTCTGTTGGGGCGAACGGAAGCCGCGCGGGGCCGGCCGGGATGACCCGGACCGGGCGGGGTCGCCGGCGGCGGCAGGTCAGATATAGTACACGGCGCGGCGTGCGTCCACCGCGGCCGGTCCGCCCGCGCGGGAGCATGCCGGTCCGGCAGCCGGGGATTGCGCAAACGCCGGCGATGGGGGATCCTCTGGCCGAAAGGAGCGCCATGAGGTGTCCCGCCTGCCGCGTGCCGATGTACGTGGCCGAGTTCCGCCAGGTCGAACTGGACCTGTGCGCCGCCTGCGAGGGCGTCTGGTTCGACCGCGGTGAACTGGCCCTGCTGCTGGGCGACGAGCCGGCGCTGGCCGGGGCCTCGGCGCCGGACGAGCCGACCCGCGCCTGCCCGCTGTGCGACCGGCCGCTGGCCAAGGTGAACATCGGGCCGGGTGGGGGGGTAGTGGTGGACCGTTGCCCGCAGGGCTGCGGGCTGTGGTTCGACGGCGCGGAGGTGGCCGAGCTGGCGGCCGACGCGGATGCGGCCGGCGGCGGCCTGGCGCCGGCGGTGCGGGAGTTCCTGGCCGAGATGTTCCCGGCGAAAGGTGGCAAGTGATGGGTTTCCTGGTGGTCCCGGTCCTGGTCCTGCTCGGCCTGGCGGCCGTGCTCGCGGTGTGGGGCATCGGCGTCTACAACAGCCTGGTGGCCGCCCGCAACCGCGTCAAGGAGTCGTGGGCGCAGGTCGATGTGCAGCTCAAGCGCCGCTTCGACCTGATCCCGAACCTCATCGAGACGGTCAAGGGCTACCTGCAGCACGAGCGCGGCACGCTCGAGGCCGTGACCGCGGCGCGGGCGGCCGTCGGCGGCGCCGGGAGCCAGGCGCAGCGGGTCGCGGCCGAGGCCGGCCTGTCGGCCGCGCTGGGCCGCCTGTTCGCCGTCGCGGAGGCCTATCCCGACCTGAAGGCCAGCGCGAACTTCGCCAGCCTGCAGGAGGAGCTGGCCAGCACGGAGAACAAGATCGGGTTCGCGCGGCAGTTCTACAACGAGACCAAAATGAACCTGAACAACAAGGTGCAGATGTTCCCGGGCAACATCATCGCCGGCATGTTCCGCTTCGGGACCGAGACCTTCTTCGAGGTCGTTGACGAGGCGCAGCGCGAGGCGCCGAAGGTCTCCTTCAGCTGACGGGACGCGCGCGATGTGGGAGCAGATCGCGGCCAACCGCCGCAAGTCCATCCTCCTGGTGACCGTGGCGGCCCTGCTGCTGGGGCTGCTGGGCTGGGCGGGCGGCGAGCACTTCCTGGGCGAGGGCGGCGGCGCGCCGGGCGGGCGCGTCGCCCTCGCCCGG
>VGXH01000537.1 GCA_016873405.1 bacterium | reverse complement strand
CCCCCACTCGTCGTTTCCCCGGCGCGACGGCCAGGACCCGGCGGCCGGGCTCAGAAGCGCACCGAGAGGCTCACGCGGTGCGTGGTCTCGTCGATCTCCAGCGCGTCGCCGGCGTAGGCGTAGTCGACGGTGAGCGGCTCGAGCACGAACCCGGCGCCGGCGGCGAAATGGCCGGCATCGAATCCGCCGTCGAAGCCGGTCCTCACGAAGACCTTCCGCGAGAAGGCCACCTCCACGCCGAAGTGCGTGTTCGCGCTCAGGGCGCCGCTGCTGTACTGGTCGGCCCCGGCGCGGTTGTCGAACCGGGTCTCCACCGACGCCGCCAGCGTCAGGTCCAGGTCCCACCTCGCCACCGGCTGGCGCCAGGCCAGCCCGGGCACGATCGCCGGCGCGATCACCTCGTTGTGGCCGGTGCTCCAGCTCAGGTACGTGGTGGTGACGTCCTGCAGCTTCAGGCCGAAGTCGAGGCGTCGCCACAGGCCCGGGCGCAGCACGGCCAGGTCGGCGCCGACGCCGAGGCTGGAGTACGGCCCGATGCTCTGCCGCACGAACTTCAGGGAGCCGCCCACGCGCCAGGCTCCCTTCTGTTCGCCGTAGGACAGCAGCAGCGCGAGTTCCTGGTCGCTCTTGTAGCGGATCTGGTCCCGCAGCGCGAACAGTCCAAGCAACTCCTCGTCGGACACGATTCCGTCATCGTCGAGGTCGAGGTCGTCGTGGAGGTGGTTCGTGAACGGGATGTCATCGACTCCCAGGCGGATGACGGAGATGCCGATGCCGGAGGACTCGCCGCCGAACAGGCGCCAGTCCACCGGCTGGACGTAGGCGGCGAAGTCGCGGTCGATCAGGTCCCCGAACTGCTCCGCGTGCATCAGGAGCAGTTCCCGCCGGGCGACGCGGGCCAGGCCGGCCGGGTTCCAGAACGTCGTCGACGGGTCGTCGGCCACGGCGGTGAACGCCGCGCCCATGCCCAGCGCGCGGGCCCCGCCCCCGTTCTCCATGAAGGCGCCGGCGTACTTGTCGGCCCGGGCGGCGCCCGGCAGGGCGACGCCCGCCAGCACGGCGGCCAGCAGACTCAGGCGCCGCAGCGGGCGCACCGGGTTGACGATCATGCCTGCCTCGCGATCCAGGGGTTGGTTTCGCTTGCCATGGTGCCGTTCGTGTCGATCAGGTACCGGAGATTATAGGGCAATTCCCGCTTCCTGCAAAGGGCGCGCTGGGCCGGCTCCCGCCCTACAGCCCGTAGGCGCGGATCTTCCGGTAGAGGGTCCGCTCGCTGATGCCGAGCCGTTCGGCGGCCTGCCGCCGGTTGCCGCCGTGGGCCCGCAGGGCCGCCTCGACCAGGGTGCGTTCGGCCGTCTGCAGGTCGCCCGCCGAAGCGATGTCCACCGGCCGGTAGGCGTCCGCCGCGCCGAAGGTCTCGACGATGCCGGTCGCCGGCTCCCAGGCGCCGGCGTCGGCCGGGTGCCACGGTCCGCCGGCGTCGGCCGGACGCGGCCCGCGCGCGACCAGTTCCCGCAAGGCGCGGATCTCCTGCCGGATGGCCAGCAGCGTCGAGGCGAGCACGGCCAGATCGAGCTCCGGCGTCGTTCCCGTGCCCACGGGAACTGGCAGCAGCGGCCGCCGCGCGGCCTCGCCGCCGAAGGACGGCAGGTCGTCGACATCGACCAGTCCGCTCTGCTTCATCACCACCGCCGAGCTGATCAGGTTCCGCAGTTCACGCACGTTGCCGGGCCAGGCGTGCTGGAGGAGCGCCTGCTCGGCGGCGCGCGTCAGCCCCCGCACGTGCAGGCCGTGCTTCTCGTTCTCCGCGCGCAGGAAGGTCTCGGCCAGGACCGGGAGATCCTCGCGGTGTTCCCGCAGGGGCGGCGTCTGGACCCCCACCACCCGCAACCGGAAGTACAGATCCTGGCGGAAGCGGCCGCGGGCCACGTCGTCCGGCAGGTTGCGGTGCGTCGCGGCGACCAGACGGATGTTGCTCGTGCGCGGGGCGCGCCCGCCGACCGGCGTGAACTCCCCCGTCTCCAGCGCGCGGAGGAAGCGCGTCTGCATGCCGAGGGGCATTTCGGCGACCTCGTCCAGGAAGAGCGTGCCGCCGTCGGCGCGGCGGAACACGCCGTCGTGATCGGCGACCGCGCCCGTGAAGGCGCCGCGGACATGGCCGAACAGCTCGCTTTCCAGGACTCCTTCGCTCATGGCGCCGCAG
>VGXH01000536.1 GCA_016873405.1 bacterium | reverse complement strand
CCTGGCGCTGGCCGCCGCCGCCGAACCGAGGCTGGACCTGACGGTCGCCTATCCGGCGGCCCGCGGCCTGGTCCTTGCCGACAGCCTGCAGGCCTGGCAGGCGCCGCGGTCGGCCGCGCACTGGGGACGGTGGGACGCGGTGGTCGTGACCGGCTGGAGCGGCCGCGACGCGGACCTCGACTGGAGCGCGTTGGCCGAAGCGGTGGCCGGCGGCCTCGGCCTCCTGGTGCTGCCCTCGGCCCCGGTCGGGCCGGCCGGGCGCCCCGTCGCGGCGGCGCCGCCGCCGGCGCTGGCGGCCCTGCTGCCGGTCGAGGCGGACCCCTGGCGATGGGAGCCGGGAGCCCGCTTCGCCACGCCGACGACCGCGGGCGCGCGTCACCCGGTGCTCGGCGGCGTGGCCGGGGGCGCGGCCGGGACGGCCCTGGCCGCGCTGCCGCCGTGGCGGGAAACCGCGCGCGTGCGGGCGCGCGCAGAGGCGACGACGCTTCTGGACGCCGCGACGTCCCGCGACGGGGACAGCCTGCCGGCGCTGGTGGTGGCGCCGCGCGGGCAGGGGCGGGTGGCCTGGTTCGGCGTGCGCCAGGTCTGGGAATGGGCCTTCTGGGAGCTGCCCGGGGGCCAGGGCCACGGCCCCGAGCAGCCGGCGCGACGCACGCTGCGCAACCTGCTGGTCTGGCTGGCGGGCGGGGACGATGGCGGCGGACTCGGCTTCGCGGTCCGCCCCGGCGCCTGGCAGGAGGGGCAGCCGATCCGCATCGTGGCCCGCTGGCGCGACCTGCGCGGCGAGCCGGTGACCGGACGCCTGCCGCAGCTGGAACTGCGGCCCGTCGGCGCGGACGCGGACACGACGGCGGTCCGGACGTTCGAACTGGCGGCGTTGCCGGGCGAGCCGGGCGACAGCGCGGTCGAGATCGCCGGGCTGCCTCCGGGCCGCTACCGCGTCCGCCTGGCGGCGCTCGGCGACGCGCCGGTCGCCGGCGCCGAGGCCGAGTTGCTGGTCAGCGATGCCTCGGTCGAGACCGCGCAGGTCAAGCAGGATCGCAGCCGGCTCGAGCAGCTGGCCGCGCGCGCCGGCGGCACGTACCGCGACCTGGGCCGCCCCGGCAGCCTGGCGGAACTGGAGGCCGAGCTGCTGGCGCTCGACTGGAGCGGCGTCGAGCAGCGCCAACGCTGGCGATTCGACCTGCGCTCAGGCTGGCCGTTCATCGCGGCGGTGACGCTGCTGCTGGGTCTCGAGTGGTTCCTGCGGCGGCGGCACGGCCTGCTGTGAGCGACGGGACCGACTGAACCGACTTCCTCCCGGAAAGCCGGATCGCGATGCACGGGACCGCGTGGGGCCCGCTGGCCGCCGTCTGTCTGCTGGCGGCGGCGCCTTCCTCGGCGCAACTGGTGATCAACGAACTGCTCCCGGACCCCGACGGCGCCGACGCCGGGCGCGAGTTCGTCGAACTCCTGAACGCAGGTCAGGCTCCGGTCGACCTCGCGGACGTGCGGCTGGAGTTCGCCAACGGCGCCGAAGGGCCGGTCTGGCGGCCGCGGTGGAGCGGAACGGCCGGTCAGGCGCTCGCTCCGGGAGCGCGTTTCCTCATCGTCGACCGCGGCTGGACCGGGGATCCGCGGGGCGACGCCGAGGTGACCCTGGCCCTCCAGAACGGACCCGACGCGATCCGTCTGGAGCGCGCCGGCGCGGTGCTGGACCTGGTCGGGTACGGCGCGCCGATCGACACGTTGCTGGCGGAGGGGCAGCCGGCGGCGGTCGCCGCCGGGAGGTCGCTCGCCAGGCGCCCGGACGGGCGCGACACCGGCGACAACCGCGCCGACTTCACGGCGGCGGCGCCGACGCCGGGCGCGCCGAACTTCGCGCTGCACGCGCTGGCGGCGCTCGAGATCCTCGTCGAACCCCCGAGTCTGGCCCGGGCGGGCGGGACGGTGGCCGTGGCCGCTCGCGTGCGCAACACGGGCGTGGCGGACCTGCCCATGGCGCGGCTGCGGCTGGTCTGCGGACGCGACACCGTCGGCGCCCTGCTCGACGCGCTGGTCAGCGGCGGGGAACGCCGCGTGGAGTGGCTGCTTCGACCCCGGGAGGAGGGCCGCCGACCGCTGGAGGCGCGGCTCGACCAGGCGGCGCTGCCGGAGACCCTGGTGGTCCCGCTCGGGTACCTGCAGGTCGGCGCGGCGGAACTGCGCCTGGCGGAAGTGCTCGCG
>VGXH01000535.1 GCA_016873405.1 bacterium | reverse complement strand
CCCCATCCTGCAGCGCACGCTGCCCGAGTACGTGCGCCACATGGCGCAGGCCGGGCGCAGCCGCTGGGGTTCACCTTCGTTCACGCCCGCGCGCGGCGGCAACGCGGACCGGCCGGGCGCCCTGCGCGACCTCGAGATCCGGCGGCGCACGCCGTCCGGGCGCATCGCCGAGCTGGCCATCACGATGGAGGCGGGCACGTACCACGTCCGCGGGGACCGCGTGCGCTGGGTGCTGGTGCCCGCCTCGGGCAAGCCGGCGATCCTGCGCAGCGCGCAGTTCGAACTGGAACTGGTGCGCGACGGGAACCGCCTGCGCGAGGTCGGGGCGCGCGGGCGCGGCTACGGGCACGGCATCGGCCTGTGCCAGAACGGCGCCCTGGGCATGGCGGCGGCCGGCCGCTCGTGGCGGGAGATCCTGAGCCACTACTACCCCGGCGCGACGCTCGAGCCGGTGAAGGGCGGGCCGCGATGAGCGAGAGGCTGTCGGTCGGCGAGGCGGCGCTGCTGGCCGGGCGCCTGGTCGTGGGCCTGGGCGGGCCCGAGCCGACACCCGACGAATGGGCCTGGCTGGGGCAGCATCGCCCGGCCGGCGTGATCCTCTTCGGCCGCAACGTGACCGGCCCGGCCCAGGCGGCGCGGTTGTGCCGCCGCTTGCGCGACCTGGCGCCGGGTCTGCAGGTGATGGCCGACCACGAGGGCGGCCCCGTGGCGCAGATGGCCGCGGCCGCCGGCCGGCCGCCGGCGGCCTGGGCCCTCGGCGCGCTGGACGACCCCGATCTGACGCGCGCGGTCTGTCGCGAGACGGCGCGGCGCCTGGCTCGTGTGGGCATCACGCGCGTGCTGGGGCCGGTCGCCGACGTGCTGGAGCATCCGCGCAATCCGGTGATCGGCGCGCGCGCCTTCGGCGCCGATCCGTCGCTCTGCGCGCGGCACGTCGCCGCCGCGGTGACCGGCTACCGCGACGCGGGACTGCAGGTCTGCGTCAAGCACTGGCCGGGCCACGGGGGCACCGCGACCGACAGCCACCTGTCGCTCGAGGCGCAGCTCGTGGCCGGCTGCCGGGAGCCGTTCCTGGCCGGGCTCACAGCCGGCGCCGACGCGGTGATGGTCGGCCACCTGCCGGTGGCCCTGCCCGGCGGCGACCAGGGCCTGGCCACGCTGGAAGCCGGCTACCTGTCCGGGGTGCAGGCCGCGCTGGCGGGCGCGGGAACCGGTCCGCTGCTGGTCGCCGACGACGTGACCATGGGCGCCCTGCGCGAACCGATGCGCCGCCTGGGCGTGCCGCGCCCCGACTCCCGGGACAGCGGCCTGGTCGAACCCGGCGACCTGCCGGTCGGCTGGCTGCGCGCGCTGCTGCACGCCGGTTGCGGCCTGCTGCTGCTGCGCGGGATACCCTGGCGCGCGCTGCCGGCGTCGGGCGCGCCGGCGCCGGGATCGGCGTCGGCGCCGGCTGCCGAGCCCGGGGACCTGGTGGAGTTGACCCGCCCGGCGCCGGTCTGGCAGGAGGCGCGCGAACGCCTGTGGCGCCGCGAAGCGACCGGCTGGGCCGCGCCGGGGCAGGCGCTGACCTGGCTGGACGCCACCGCCGGCGACCGCTGGGGCGCCGCCGACCAGCGTGGCGGCCAGGACTTCGCGGCCCGCCTGGCGGGGCTGTTCGCGCGCGTGGCGCGCCTGGACGGGGCCGCTCCGGGGCCGGCAGCCTGCGAGCGCCTGCTGGTGACCTCCCATCGCCCGCTGGCCGCCGGCGCCCTGGACGCGCTCCGGCCGGCGCCCGGCGGGGTGGCCCTGGCGATGGGGCATCCCAGCCTGGCCGGCGACCTGCGCGCGCGCCTGCCGGACGGCTGGCGGATCGGCCAGGTCTACGACTGCGACGGACTGGACCTCGGGACCGCGCCGGGCGGCCCGGCGCCCGATCCGGCGGACCGGCCGCGCGAAATTCTTTGACGGGGAGGGCGGCCGCGACTATATTGCCGCCTCGCTGAATCCCAAGGCGGGGGCGTAGTTCAGTTGGTTAGAACGCCGGCCTGTCAAGCCGGAGGTCGCGAGTTCGAGTCTCGTCGCTCCCGCCATCTGCCAACCGCGGCCCCGGTCGCGGTTTTTTGCTGCCCGGCGCCGTGGTCGGCGCCGCGCCCGTCCTTGACCGAGGAGCCGGATCCATGAGCCGTGCCGTGTCCAGCAACCCTCGCCGGGCCATCGCCGGGCGGGGG
>VGXH01000534.1 GCA_016873405.1 bacterium | reverse complement strand
CTGCGGGTGCGGGTCCGGCAGGCAGACCTCGTCCAGCAGCGCGCCGCAGTCGCAGCCCACGGCCCGCGCCGCCGCGTGCGCCTCCGCCACCGCCGCCACCGAGCCGCCCACCAGCGCCAGGTAGCGCCCCGGGTGCACCGTGCCGCAGCGCAGCAGCGCGATGGGCGCCATCTTCAGCAGGCGGTCGACGGCCAGGATGCCGGCCGCGGCGCCCGTGAATTCCAGCAATGCCAGGGCCTGCTGCATGGACTCCCGTCGGCGCCGCGCGCCTAGACGATCCGGAAGTGGTCGACCATCACGCACCGCCGCTGGCGCGAGAAGCTGCGCGCGGTGGTCAGCCCCTCGCCCGTCGGGCTGGCGATGGTGAAGCTGGTGAAGCCCTCGCCGCCGGCGCCGAGGCCGGCGACGATGGGCGCGTTCTTGACGAAGATGCTGGTGTTGATGACGCGGGCCATGCGGCTGAGCGCGTCGATGTCGCGCGAGTGCATGCTGGCCGAGTGGCCGAAGCCGTGCTCGCTCTCCTTCGCCAGCTCGATCGCGCGCGCCACGTTGCCCACGCGCACGACCGGCAGCACCGGCATCAGCTGCTCGCTCCACACCAGCGGGTGGTCCTCCGGCACCTCGCAGGCGACCAGGCGGCACTCGGGGCCCACCTTGACGCCGATCGTGGCCAGGATCACCTCGGGGTTCTTCCCCACGTAGTCCTTGTTGATGACGCCGTGCGCGCGCGGCCCGCGGATCTCGCTGAAGATGTGCTTCTCCAGGCGCCGCATCTCCGCCTGCGTGGCGATGTAGGCGCCTGCAGCGCGCATCGCCTCCAGCAGCTTGTCGGCCGCGGGCGCCGTCACGAAGCACTGCTTCTCGTCCACGCAGATGATGTTGTTGTCGTAGCCGGCGCCCGTCACGATGTCGCGGCCGGCCTTCTGCAGGTCCGCCGTCTCGTCGACCACCGCCGGCGGGTTGCCGGGGCCCGCGCAGACGGCGCGCTTGCCCGACTGCATCGCCGCCTTGACGACGCCCGGGCCGCCGGTGACCACCAGCAGGTTGATGCCCTTGTGGCGCATCAGGGCGGTGGCGGTCTCGATGGTCGGCATCGCCACGGCGGTGACCAGGTTGGGCGGAGCGCCCGCGGCCACGGCCGCCGCGTTCAGCGCCCGCACCGTGGCCAGAGAGCAGCGCCGGGCCGACGGGTGCGCGTTGAAGACCACGGCGTTGCCGGCGGCCACCATGCCGATCGTGTTGCAGATGATCGTCGAGGTGGGGTTCGTGGTCGGCGTGATGGCGCCGATCACGCCGAAGGGGGCCCACTCCGTGAGCGTCAGTCCATGATCTCCCGAAGTGGCGTCCGGCTTGAGCGCTTCCGTGCCCGGGGTCTTGTCCGTGACCAGCCGGTTCTTGGCGACCTTGTCCTCATGGCGCCCGAGGCCCGTTTCCTGCCAGGCCTGCCGCGCCAGGTCGGCCCCCTGCGCGCGCATCGCCGCCCGGTAGGCGGCGATGATCTCCTCGCGCTTGGCCAGCGTCATCTGCTGCAGTTCGTCGAAGGCGCGGCGGGCGGCCGCGATGCACTGGTCCAGCGTCTCGAAGACGCCGTCGCCGCCGATCGGCAGCGGCGCCGCGCCGTAGCCCGCGCCGCCGGCAGGCAGCGAGCCGGCGGGCGGCGCGGGCGAGGTCCCTCTGCCCAGCCGTCCCGCCAGCTCGCGGGCAAGCAGCTCGACCTGCTGGTCCGTCAGCCGCGTCATCAGCCGTCGCCCTTCCGGTACTTCTGTTCACCTTCGATGTCCCAGCTGTCGACGATGGCCATGATGACGGCGTCGACCGGCCGCTTGTCCGTGATCACCGTCTGCCGCGCCGAGGAGCCGCTGGCGTAGAGCACGTACTCGCCCTCGCCGGCGCCGACGGCGTCGACCGCCACGACGCTGCCGCCCGACAGCTTGCCGTCCGGCCCGGCGATGCCGAGCAGGAGCAGCTTCAGCCCCTCGAGGCTCTCCTCCTTGCGCGTGGCGACCACGCGGCCGAGGACCTTCGCGAGGTTCATGGCGCCCTACGCCTCGAGGTTCTGGCGGCCCAGCGGGATCACGGCGTCGACGTTGGCGTGCGGGCGCGCGATCACGTGCACCGCCACGACCTCGCCCACGCGCGTGGCCGCGTTCTGGCCCGCGTCGCAGGCCGCCTTGACCGCCGCGACGTCGCCGCGCACCACGGCCGTCGTGTAG
>VGXH01000533.1 GCA_016873405.1 bacterium | reverse complement strand
CCCCCGCCCAGCCTTTCGAGCACCCCGCGCCGGACGAGCAGACAGAAGCCGACCAGCCACAGCGCGTGCGCCGCCTGCCCCGCGTGGGCGGCGGCGTGATCGGCCGCGAACCGGTCCAGGCCGTCCAACGTGCGCTGGTCATAGCCCACCTGGAAGAGCTTCTGCACGCCGGTGACGTTGTTGGAGAAGGGGCCGACCAGCCCCACGCGCGGGTCGTCGAGCGCCGGCTTCAGCAGGCGATCCAGCCAGCCCGGCGTCACCACGGTGTCGCTGTTGAGCAGCACCATGAAGTCGCCGCGCGCGGCGGCCAGGCCGCGGTTGTTGCCGGCGGCGAAGCCCAGGTTGGCGCCGTTGAGGATCACCTGCACGCGCGGCTGGCTGCGCGCCAGCTGGCCCAGCCACTCGACGGTGCCGTCGGTGGAGCCGTTGTCGACGAAGATCAGTTCGTGGCGCGCATCGGTGTGCTCGAACAGCGACGAGACGCATCGCCGCGTGTGCTCCAGCGCGTTCCAGGTGAGCACGATCACCGACACGCGCGCGGTCGCGGCCGGCGCGCGGTCGCGGTAGAGCAGGCGCGGCGCGGCGTAGGTGCGGATCTGATTCTCGGCCGTCGGGGAGAACTTGCCGTCCGCGTTCTGGACGTAGTCGGGCTTCGCGCGCCCGAACCAGAGCCGGTTGAACAGCTGGACGTTCTGCTCGACCTGGGCGAAGCGCTCGGGACCGCTCTGCGACTCGTAGTGGTAGACCACCGACTCGCCGCGATAGACCACGTCCCAACCCAGCTCGCGCGCCTTCAGGCAGAGATCGACGTCCTCGTTGCCGTTCCAGTAGCGCTCGTCGAAGCCCGCGACGGCGGCGAACACCTCCGGGCGGATCAGAAGGCAGGCCCCGGTGACGACCTGCATGTGCTGCGAGTTCTGCGCTCCCTGATGGTCCGACGGCATCTGGTAGGACAGGTGCAGCCCGCGGATGTGGGCCCAGCCCTCCTTCTGCATCTGCACCAGCGCCACGCCGGCGTGCTGGATCGTGTCGTCGGCGAACAGCAGGCGCGCGCCGACGATGCCCACGGCCGGGTCCTGATCCAGCGTGGCAACCAGCGGCTCGAGCCAGCCTGGCGTGACCTCCATGTCGTTGTTCAGGAAGAGCAGGTAGCGCCCGCGGGCGTTGGCGGCGCCCAGGTTGCAGCCGCGCGCGAAGCCCAGGTTGTCCGGGTTGACGATGCAGCGCACCCGGCCGGCCCGCTCCTGTTCGGCTAGCCACTGCGGCGTGCCGTCGGTCGAGCCGTTGTCCACCACGACGATCTCGAAGATGCAGTCGGCGCCCTCGCGGTGGATCGACGCCACGCAGGGCTCGGTCAGCTGCAGCTTGTTGAACACCGGCATGATGATGGACACGTCGGGCCGGCCGCCGGCCGGGCGCGCAGTCGCGTCGAAACTGGACATTCGAGGATCCCCCCTGGCCGGAATTCGAGCAGATGCGGCGCCACCAAGAACGCAACGCCTTTGTTGACAAAGGCTTCCATCAACAGAAAGCAATATCCGTGCACGTCGGGCAACCGGCCGGCGACCGCCTTGACAGCGTCGCCGGTGCCGGTTACCATGCGGCCGCCCTTTAACTGACGTCCGTGAGCGTCAAAAGGAGACCCGCGATGAGCCTGCCTGCCGCGCCGCCGTCCGCCTTCCCCGCCGCCGCCATGTTCGAGGCCCCCGGTCGTCCGCGCCCGCTGGCCCGGCGCCTGGCCATCCACAACCGCGTCGTCAAGCGTCTGCGCGCCTTCTTCGAGGAAGAGGGCTACCACGAGATCCCCGTCACCGCCCTGGCCGATCATCCGGCGCACGTGCAGTTGGACGGCATGCTGGCGCTCGGCTTCGCGGCCGTGTGGTGCGAGTCGGAGATCCTGCCGCCCGGCGGTCGCCTCGAGCCCCGGCACCTGCGCGGATTCAAGCTGATGGAAGCCGCCCGCGAGGGCCTGGACCTGGCCGGCCTGGCCGCGCTGCAACGGGACCTGCTGCGCTTCGTGGCGGCCGACCTGAGCGCCGACCTTCTGGGCGGCCGCGACGTGACGCGACTGGACCGCATGCTGCGCTGCGAGCACCCGTGCCTGGAGTTCGACGAGGCGCTGGTCCTCCTGCGCGGCAAGGGCTGGGACCTGGACCCGGCACAGCCGCTGCACATGGCGGCCAAGGCGACGCTGCTGCGCCACTGCGGCAATCTTTT
>VGXH01000532.1 GCA_016873405.1 bacterium | reverse complement strand
GGGCGCCGCCATGTTCTCCCGCCGGTCACCTGCCTGGGCCCGCCACCGGAGCAGTAATTCCTTGCCGCCTGCCGGACCGCATGTTAGATTGCCCGACTTGTGATTTCAACGTCAGGCGCAGGGGTATGCCCCGCGCGGGAGGAAGATCGTCATGAGCAGGGTTTGCTCGGTTTGCGGCAAGGGCCCCCAGTACGGCAATCGCGTCAGCCACGCGCACAACCTGACGCGCCACCGGTGGCTGCCGAACCTGCAGAAGATCAAGTTCGAGCTCGAGGGCAAGGTCCGCCGCGCGTACGTCTGCACGCGCTGCATCCGCACCGGGACGATCAAGAAGGTCGTCTGACCGGCGCGCGCCTGCCCCGGGGGCCGGCCGCGGCCGCGCCCCGTTCGCTGATCCTCACGGAATACGCTTGAACAGGTGAATCAGGCCCTTCGACTCGATCGGAGGGCTTGTTTCTCCCGTGCGCAGCGCCAGCAGGGCGCCGCGGATGGGCTCGACCATCTCGTCGACCTTGATCCAGCCGATATCGCCGCCGCGGGCGGCGGCCGGCCCGCGCGAGTGCTGCACGACCAGCGCCGCGAAGTCCTCGCCGCGGCCCAGCGCCTCGGTCACCAGGGCCAGTTGCTCCCGGTCCGTCAGCACCATGTGCAGCAGGTGCATCTTGCCCGCGGCCTCGGCGCCCTCGGCGGCGCCGCGGCTGCGGACCAGCCGCTGCTCCCAGGCGTTCAGCTCCGCCAGGTTGTCGCGGTCCAGTTCCTTCAGGCGCGCCACCGCCCCGAGCGCGTCGTCCCAGCGCCCGAGATCCTCCAGCACCTGCACGCGCACCACGTGCGCCGTCAGCATCCCCGGATCCAGCCGGAGCGCCTGGTCCACCGCGGCCAGGGCGCCGGCCAGCTGCCCCTGCTTCTGCAGGTGGATCGCGTAATTGAAGTGCCCCACGGAGTCGTTCGGCTGTTCCTTCAGGAAGAGCCGGAACTGCTGGCCGGCCTCCTCGTGCAGCCCGGCCACCTCCATCGCGTTGGCCAGGTTGAAGCGCACGCGCGGCGCGCCGCCGCCGCGCGAGACGGCCTTGCGCAGGTAGACCAGGGCCGAATCGACCTGGTCGGCGGCGAAGAACGCCTCGCCCAGCCCCCCGAGGCTGGCGCCGTCCGGCTCCAGGCTCACCGCGTGGCGCGCGTACTCGACGGCCTTGTCGAGGCGGCCGCCCAGGATCGCCAGTTCCGCCGAGCTGCGCCAGTCGGCCACCGCCTGCGGCTCCAGCACCAGCGCGTCCTGCACGTGGCCCAGGGCCTGCGACCACAGGCCGCGTCCGGCGGCGATGTCCGCCAGCAGGCGGTGCAGCCAGGGCTGGTCCAGCCCGCCCTGCTTCATCTGCATGAGGAACTGGTAGGCGCGCGTCGGTTCGCCGTCACCGACGGCCAGGCGAGCCAGGCCCTCCAGCACGCCGTAGTGGGTGCCGTCGCGCTGCAGCGCCTGTTCCCAGCGCTCACGCGCCCGGGGGGGTTCGCCGCCGGCAAGCAGCGCGCGGCCGTTCCAGTACAGCGCCTCGGGGTCCTCCGGCGCGGCCGCCAGGGCGCGGTCCGCGAAGCGCAGGGCCTGGGCCTGGTCCCCGGCTTCCAGCGCGATGACCGTCAGCGGCAGCAGCAGGTCCAGCCGGTCGCCCTCGACGGCCAGGCATTCCAGCAGCGCGGTGCGGGCGACCTCGTGCTCCCCGCGGCGATAGGCCTCCCGGCCGCGGGCGCAGGCCTCGGGGCCGGCTGCCGGGGCCGCGCGCGGCGGCTGGGCCGCGGCTTCGAGGGCGGCGGCCGCCACGGCAGCCAGGATCGCGCCGAATACCAGGCGCCGGGCTGCCCGGAGGTGCCCCGGGGGGCGGCAGTAATGATTCCTGAAATCAAAACGATGCGACCGGGTCCAGGGGCCGGCGGCGGCGCGGTCGGGTTCCATGGGAATGGTCGCCCCCCTCGAGGGATTGACAGGTCAAGTCAGCGGCGCGACGGTCGATACCGGAGCCAGAACCACCCTGCCCGCCGGCGGGTTCCCGGCCGTGTCGCGTCGGGATCACGAAGGGCCGGTCGAAGTCGAGGGGAAGATATCGCCATGCTCGAAGGCGCGAAACCCGTAATCCTGGTCGTCGAGGACGATCCCGACCTCCGCACGATCCTGCGCATGCAGTTGACCTGCCAGGATTTCGTCGTGCGCGAGGCCACCAACGGCCTCGAGGGCTTCGAAT
>VGXH01000531.1 GCA_016873405.1 bacterium | reverse complement strand
CCCCGCGGTCGCCGTCGCCGCCGAAATGCGGCGAGCCGCCCCGCGTGGCGATCCGCCGCGGGGCGGCCGCGGCCGCCTTCGCCCGCGCCCCGCCGGCCGCCACCGCGTACACGCCCTGATCCTGCCCCCAGAGCGGGCTGGTCAGGTAGCCGCCGCCGGTCTTCTCGAAGACGATGGTGGCCCCGTCGGGGCTGAACACGGGATCGAGGTAGTGGCCGGGCTGGTCCGTCACGGTCCGCGGCTCGCCGCCGCCGGTGGCGATCACCCGCACGCTGCCGAGTCGCTGGTCGTTCCAGGCCACGTACACGATCTGCCGACCGTCGCGCGACCAGGACGGGAAGTGCTCGAACTCGTCGGTCGCGCGCGTCAGGCGGCGCGGCTCGCCGACGGCGCGTCCGTCGAAGTCGGCCAGGTAGAGATGCCCCAAGGCCTGGAAGACGACGCGGTCGCCCCGCGGCGAGACGGCCGCGTCGCGGATCATCCTCGCGCTGAACCGCGACGGCGCCACCTCGACCGGGAAGCGCACGGCGGTCGCGATGCTGCGCGTGTCCCGGACACGGAACGGGATCTCTGCGGACAGGCCGGTCGCCGCGTCGACGCGCCGGATCTTCCCCTGCGCCCAGAACACCAGCGACGTCCCGTCCGGCGTCCAGGCCAGCGCCGGGTACACGCCGTGCACGGCCCACGTCTCCTGGTGGTCGCGTTCGAGCGGCGCGTAGACGGCGCGCGCGCGCCCGCTGGCCAGGTCCATCACGAACAGCGTCGAGACGTGGCGCACGCGGCGCACGAACGCCAGCGACTTGCCGTCCGGCGACGGCGCGGGTCGGCAGGCGCCGCCCGGCCCGGCCACCACGCGCTCGGTCTCCTGCGTCCGCAGGTCCAGGCGGTCGATCGCGTAGATGCCGGCGTTGCCGTCCTTGTCGTACTCGAAGTTCGCGCCGGGCGTGGCGTCCAGGCTGTAGTAGAGGTGGCGGCCGTCGCGCGTGACGATCGGCTCGCCGGTGTCCTTCTGCTCGCTCTGCTTCGCCGTCACCTGGACGCCGTCGGTCTTGCCGCCGACGTGCCACAGCCACATCTCGCCGGCGCCCAGGCTGCGCCGGCCGGTGAAGTGCTTGCGCGCGACGATGAACTGCGAGTCCGGCGTCCAGGTCGGCTGCGTCACCAGCCGGAACGTCTCCTTCGTGACCTGGCGCGCGTCGCTGCCGTCGGTCCGCATGATCCAGATGTTGTCGCCGCCCTTGCCCCCCTCGCCGGTGCGGTCGCTGACGAAGGCGATCCACTGCCCGTCGGGGCTGAACCGCGGCTGCATGTCCCATTGCCGGCCGGCGGCCAGGCAGAGCACGCGCGAGCCGTCGGCCGAACCTTCGATCGGCATCGTGTAGATGTCGCCCAGGAGATCGAAGACGAGCGTCCGGCCGTCCGGCGAGACGTCCACCGATTGCCAGGTTCCCTGGTCGACGTCGATGGGCACGTCGCGCCAGCCCCAGCCGCCGGCGCTGCCGTCGCAGGGGGGATTGGCGACGTCCCAGGCGCCGGCCACCGAATCGGTGTTCGCTTCCAGGGCCGGCGCCGGGCGCGCGCAGGCGAGCGACAGGACCACGAGCACCAACACGCACGACCGGCGCATGGAGACCTCCGGGGAACAGGCGGCGGGCGGGGCGGTCCCCGCGTTCGGGACGCCGAATATAGCGATCCCCGAACGCGCCGTCGAGACCGCGCCTTCGAGAGCGCGCCGTCGAGACCGCGCGGTCGCGATGTGCTATAGTCGCGCCCCCGTCGAAGGAAAGCTCGTCGTTCCCGGGGAGGTCCCCTGATGCGCCGGTTTCCCGTTCGCCTGCCGTCCGCCGCGGCCCTGCTGGCCGCGACCGTCCTTGGCGCCGCCGGCGCCGCCGCCCAGCCCTGCGCCAGGTACGAACTGGGCGACCCGCCGCTGGCGCGGGTGGAGGTGCCGATCATCGCCTGGCACGTCGCGGTGGACGGCAACACCGCCTGGGTGGGCGGCGGCGGCCACGAAGTCACGGCCGTCGACGTGAGCGACCCGCTGGCGCCGGTGATCAGCGGCCACGCGCCGCAGCTGCTGGGAGAATGCCTGGCGGTCCAAGCCGGCCGCGCTTACGTCGGCGCCTTCGACGAATTGGTGATCGCCGACGTCGCCGACCCACAGGCGGTGGTCGTCCACAGCCGCACCGGCCTGGGACGGCCCTTGATCGCGCTGGCGGCGGCCGGCGACCGTCTCTACGCCCTGGGGC
>VGXH01000530.1 GCA_016873405.1 bacterium | reverse complement strand
TCGGTGGACCTGGACCAGGAGGAGGTGGCGTCCTTCTTCATGACCCACGACCTGGTCACGCTGCCGGTGGTCGACCACCAGATGCGGCTGGTCGGTCGCATCACCGCCGACGACGTGATGGACGTCATGGAGGAGGAGGCGACCGAGGACTTCGCGCGCCTGGCCGGCGTCAGCGTCGCCGAGTACGGCGAGCAGTCGGCCCTGCGCGTGGCGCGCTCGCGCCTGCCCTGGCTGCTGGGAGCCCTCGGCGGCCAGCTGGGCGCCGTGCTGGTGCTCAAGCACTTCGAACAGAGCCTGCAGGCGATGGTCGCCCTGGCCTTCTACATCCCGATGATGATGGCGCTGGGCGGCAACGTCGGCATCCAGACCTCGTCGGTGGTGGTCCGCGGCCTGGCGACCGGCGAGCTGGCCCTGTACCGCGTGGGGCGCCACCTCGGGCGCGAGATGCTGACCGCGGCGCTGGTGGGCCTGGTCGTCGCGGCCAGCCTCTCGGGCCTCTCGTATCTTCTGAGCGGAAGCGGGCAACTGTCCATCGTGTTGGGGGTTGCGATGCTGCTGGTGGTGCTGATGTCGGCCGTCGTCGGCGCCGGCATCCCGCTGGTGCTGAGCAAGTTCGGGATCGATCCGGCCGTGGCCACCGGCCCGTTCATCACCACCACCAACGACCTGTTCGGCCTGCTCATCTACCTGGGGCTGGCGTCGCTGATGCTCAGCCGGGGAGCCGGGGGCTGAGATGGGCGTCGTGACCCGGCCGGCGGCGGCGACCGACGCGCTGGTGCTGCGCGCGTGGCCGTGCGGCGAGACCAGCGCCGTCGCCTCGCTGCTGACCCGCGACCACGGGTACGTGAAGGTGATCGCCAAGGCGGCCCGGCGGCCGCTGTCGACCCTGCGCCCGCTGGTGGAGCCGGGGCGCCTGGTCGCGGTGGAGTTCAGCCTGGACCCGGCCCGCGAGCTGCAGTACCTGCGCGGCGGCGAGGTCGCGTTCGACCCCCTGGGCGCCGAGCCGACGCTCGAGCGCTCGGCCTACCTGCTGGGGGCGCTCGAACTGGTGGACCGCTGCCGGCCGGTCGGAGCGCCGGAGCGCGGCGAGCAGGCCGCGGCCGGGCTCTTCGCCGTTTGCGACGCCTACCTGCGGATGCTATCCTCGCCGGCCGGCCCCGATCCCGCCCTGGCTTTCTTCGCCTTCGAGTGGGAGTTGCTGGACCGCCACGGGCTGGCCCCCGAACTGGCCCGCTGCTGCGCCTGCGGCCAGGGCGTGGCGGCGGTGGCGGGGGCGACGCGCCGCTTCAGCGCGGCCGAGGGCGGCCTGATGTGCGGCGCCTGCGCGCGCGGCGGCGCGGACGAGGGCTGCCGCCCGCTGGGGGACGCGGCGCTGGCCCTGCTGGCGGCCCTGGCGGACGGCGGATTGGCGGCCGCCCGGCGGACGGCGTCGCCGCCGACGACGGTGCGCCGGGAGGTCGGGGGGCACCTGCACCGCTTCCTGGGCTACCACCTGCCGGGCTACCGCCTGCCCGGGGCGCTGGACCTGCTGCGGACGGGCCGCGCCGCGCCGCCGACCGCTGAACGTCCGGCCTGAACGAACCACGCCAAAGGGGTGTCAGGGACCATGATGGACTTCCAGAGCATGATCGCCCGGCTGCAGCAGTTCTGGATCGACTACGGGTGCGTGGTGGTCCAGCCCTACAACAGCGAGGTGGGCGCCGGCACGTTCAATCCGAACACCTTCCTGCGCTCGCTCGGTCCGGAGCCCTGGAACGTGGCCTACGTGGAGCCGAGCAAGCGCCCCAAGGACGGGCGCTACCTCGAGAACCCGAACCGCGTGCAGCAATTCCTGCAGTACCAGGTGCTCCTCAAGCCGAACCCGGCCGACAGCCAGGGGCTGTATCTGGAGTCGCTGCGCGCGATCGGCATCCGGGCCGAGGAGCACGACATCCGCTTCGTCGAGGACGACTGGGAATCGCCCACCCTCGGCGCCGCCGGGCTGGGCTGGGAGGTGTGGCTGGACGGCATGGAGGTCAGCCAGTTCACGTATTTCCAGCAGGTGGGCGGCGTCCGCTGCCAGCCGGTCTCGGTCGAGCTGACCTACGGGCTGGAGCGCCTGTGCATGTTCATGCAGAATGTCAATCACGTGAAGGATCTGCTCTGGGGCGGCGGACTTACGTGGGGCGAGGTCCAGGGGCAGTCCGAGCGCGAGTTCTCCGCCTTCAACTTCGAGCACGCCGACATCGATCTTCACCGCCGCTTCTTCGAC
>VGXH01000529.1 GCA_016873405.1 bacterium | reverse complement strand
AAAAGTTTGCTGAAGCTTGGCGCAGCGAGGAGAATGTCCGACAGCTTGTCGGACAAATTCCCTGGGGCCACAACATCCGCCTCCTTGAACGCGTTCATGACCCGGCCGAACGAGAATGGTACGCCCGAGCCGCCATCCAGCACGGCTGGAGCCGGGCCATCCTCGATCACCAGATCGATGCCGACCTTTATCGCCGCAAGGGACGCGGCGTCACCAACTTCGACCGCACCCTGCCCCCCGCGCAATCCGAACTGGCTTCATCCCTCCTGAAGGACCCCTACAACTTCGACTTCCTCGGCCTGACCGAAGATGCCCGCGAACGCGATCTCCATCGCGGCCTCCTGCAGCACCTGCGTGAGTTGCTGCTCGAACTGGGCGCCGGCTTCGCCTTCGTCGGCAGCGAGGTTCACTTGGAGGTGGGCGGGGAGGACTTCTACGTCGACCTGCTCTTCTACCATTTGAAGCTGCGCTGCTTCGTCGTCATCGAGTTGAAGACCGGCGACTTCAAACCCGAGCACGCGGGGAAGCTCAATTTCTATCTGTCGGCCGTGGATGACCTGCTGCGCCACCGCGACGATGAGCCCAGCATCGGGCTGGTGATCTGTCGCGGGCGCAACGGCGTCATCGCCGAGTACGCGCTGCGCGACCTGGCCAAGCCGATGGGCGTGGTCACGCACCGGCTGCGCGCGGCGCTGCCGGCGGAATGGGCGGGGCGGCTCCCCACGATTGAGCAGTTGGAGAGCGAGCTGGCGGCGCGGTGCGGCGTGGCGGGCAGGGAATGTGAATCGGATGATGAATGAAGCGCGCGATGGCTGTTGCGCCGGCGCAACAACCCGTCAGTTGTGCTATGATCGCCGCGCCCCCAACGCGAAAGGCAGGCCCCCATGGACAAGCCCCGCCCCCGCGTGCCGCTGCGTGACATCGTCGAGGCGATCGACGTTCCCAATGAGGAGTGGTCCGTCTTCCTGAACCGTGAGACCGGCCGCCTGGTCACGCTCACCGGCGACGACGACGAAGAGGACGAGGAAGCCATCGACGAGGACGACGATGTCTGGCTGCGGCTGCCCGACAAGTTCGAGATCGACGAGTACGACATGATCATGCGCTTCTGCCGCGAGATCGAGGACGATGGCGTGCGCGAAGAGATCGTGCGCGCCAGCCAGGGTTCGGGCGCCTTTCGCCGCTTCCAGGGACTGGTGCGGCAGCGCGGCCTCATCGACGACTGGCACGCGTGGCGCGACGCCGGCCTGGCCCAGATCGCGAAGGAGTGGATGGAGGACAACGAGATCGACTACGACGTGTGAGCTGTTGCGCCGGCGCAGCCGCCCTAGTCCGAGATCCGCGGCAGCACGCCGCCCGGCCGGCCGAAGTGGGGAACGGCATAGTCGAGTCCGTCGGTGCCCGGGCAGGTGAACGCCTGTCGCGAGGGCGACCAGTACAGGCAGCCAGCTTCGGCAGGGTCGCGTCCGCGCACGAACGACTCCGCATCTTCCAGCGCGGCGAGCCACGTCGCCTTGGTCGCGTGGAGGTCCACGGGCGCCGCCAGGTCCAGGCGCGCAAGGTCCGCCGGCTGCAACCGGCCGCGACGCCGGAGCATCTCCAGCAGCGAGAGCGGCGAGAAGCCGGGGTCCTTGCCGGCGGCGGCCCAGACGAGGGCGCCCAGCGGCAGGACATGCTCATGGAGGTGGAGCGTGTCGAGCAGATCGCGCGGCTCGTCGCGCCCCGCCAGCGCCAGCACCTTGTTCGTGGCCAGGTCGAGCGGGTGCAGCTGGTAACCGAAGTCATCGCTGCGGAGGACCGGCAGGAACCGCCAGGTCGAGTCCTGCGCCCATTCGATCTTGGTGCGCCCGCCGTCACGGCCGACGACCGCGCGGATGTAGCCGGGTTGGCTGAGTTCGAGTTCGACATCGTAGCCGTTCGCCTCCAGCAGGGCACGATCGGCTTCCCACGCCGTGGCGACGCGTACCGCGCTGTCGTGGAAATAGTCCAGGGCGTGGCTGAACCTGCGCGTGTTCGGCGCGGCCAGGATCGCGGCGCCGCCGGCCAGGTAGCTGTCCTCGCTGCGGTTGACCGCGAGCAGGCGCCCGATCGCGGACTGGAACTCGGTCAGCGGCACAGGCGGGCTCCCTTCTCCCAGGCTTCGCGGCCACCATACCGCATCAGCTGCGCGGCCACCCAGGGGATATCGACCGCCTCGATCCGCAGGTCGGGAGGGCTGGACCAGAAACATCGCGCGTGGAACTCGCGATAGGCCCGGCGGGC
>VGXH01000528.1 GCA_016873405.1 bacterium | reverse complement strand
TGGCGGCGGTGTTCCGCCGCGCCCCGCAGGCGTTCCTCGACATGATCCTCGTGCACGAACTGGCCCACCTGAAGGTGCCCGACCACAGCCGCGCCTTCTACCAGCTCTGTCGCAACATGGAGCCTGACTACGACCGGCTCGAACTGCACGCGCGCATCTGGCTGGCGGGACGCGCGGCGCTGGGCGACATCTACTGAGACGGCGCTTCCCCGCTGCCGTCCCGCCTGCTAGAATGACCACGCTCATGAGATGGGTACGCGGCGCCCCTCCATCGCCCTCGCCCGCGGGGCGCATCGAAATCCTTGGCTATTCCGCGCGTCGGACCGATGGAGGCCGCCATGTTCGAGCACTTTCCCCCGCCGGGCGACACGGCGCCGGCCGATACCTCGCCACCAGACACCCCACCCCGCGAAGCCCCCTTCGTCTTCACCGCCGACGCCGCCGAGTACTTCCGCATCTGGATCGTCAACGCCTGCCTGTCGCTGGTGACGCTCGGGATCTGGTCGGCGTGGGCCAAGGTGCGCACCACGCGATACCTTCGCGCCCACACGACGCTCGACGGCTTCCCGTTCACCTACGACGCCAACCCGGTGGCCATCCTGCGCGGGCGCATCCTGGCGGTGACGTTCGTCGGCGTCTGGACCGCCCTGGGCTACGCGGCGCCCGTGGCCCAGCTGCTGCTGCTGGTGCCGGCGGCGTTCATCGTGCCCTGGCTGATCACGGCCTCGCTGCGCTTCAACGCCCGCGTGACCACCTACCGCAACGTCGGCTTCACGTTCCGCGGGGGCTACGGCGACGCCCTCCGCTACTTCATCGCCGCGCCGTTCCTCTCGATCTTCACGCTCTACCTGCTGATCCCCTGGGTCGTCTTCCGGCAGCGCGTCTGGCAGGCCGAGATGACGGCGTGGGGCGACCGGCGCCTGTCGCTGCGCGCGAGTGCGGCCGACTTCTACGCCGCCCACCTGCCGGCAATCGTCATGTTCGTCGCCGCCTTCGTGGCGTTCATAGCCACGATCGGTCTGTTCGCCGGCAACCTGGAGGAGAGCGGGGCGCTGCCCGCCGGCGCCTGGGTCGCCTTGGCCATCCTGTACGCCCTGGTGCTCTTCGCCACGTTCGTGACCCACGCCGCCGTGACCAGGCTGACCCTCGACAGCCTGTGCATCGGCGACGCGGCGCGCGTGACCTGCCGGATCGACGCGCTGCGCTACGCCTGGATCCTGGCCTCGAACACCATCTGCGCCCTGGTCACCCTCGGCCTGCTGCACCCGTGGGGCGAGATCCGCCGCTTGCGCTACCTGGCCGCCTGCACGAGCGTGACGGGCGTGGAGACGTTCGAAGAGGTCACCGGTTCGCGCGCGGCCGCCGGCTCGGCGGCGGGCGAGGAGATCGCCGATGCCTTCGACATCGAGCTGGGGTTCTGACGCGGGCGCCGGCGGCGTCCCGCCGATGGTCCACGGCAGCTGGTTCGCGGCCGGCGCGGCGCGGCGCCACGGCGGCACGCTGACGCTGGCCGGGGGCGAGTTTCGCGTGCAGGCGGAGGACGGCGCCGCCGCGGCCTGCCCCGTCGCCGAGGCCCGCGTGTCCGACTTCGGCGACGCGCTGACGGTCGAGTTCCCCGACGGCAGCGCCTTCGTGGTGGCCTCCGGGCAGGCGGACACGGCGCGCCTGCGGGGCGCCTCGCGCGGTCAGGCCCGGCTGGTGACGCGGCTGGAGCGCCGCTGGCAGGCGGTGCTGGCGGCCGTGGTCGCGACGGTCGTCCTCTGCGCGCTGCTGCTGTTCGTGGTGCTGCCGGCCATGACGGCGCCGCTGGCGGGTCTGGTCCCGCCCGCGTGGTCGCAGGTGATCGACGAGCAGTCGCTGCCGTTGCTGGACCGCCTGGTGCTGGCGCCCAGCGCCCTGCCGGAGGCCGAGCGCGACAGCATCGCCGCCGGCTTCGGCGCGCTGATCGACGGCCTGGACCTGGACGCCGCCCGTTACCAGCTCGTGTTTCGCGGCGGCGGGCGGGTCGGCGCCAACGCCTTCGCGCTGCCGGGCGGCACCATCATCGTGACCGACGGCATGGCCGAGATCACGACCCCGGCCGAACTGGACGCGGTCCTGGCGCACGAGATCGCCCATGTGGAGTTGCGCCACGGCCTGCAGCAGATCCTGCGCAAGTCGACCCTCGCGATCATCCTGGTGCTGGTGGGGCCGGACGCGGGCACCATCTCCGAGCTGGCCCAGGGCCTGCCGGCGGTGCTGCTGGACAGCGGCTACTCGCACCG
>VGXH01000527.1 GCA_016873405.1 bacterium | reverse complement strand
TTTTCGTCGGCCAGCGTCACCGGCACGGCAAGGCTGCCCTGGCCGGACGGGATCGTGAACACGGCGCCCACGGCCGTGTAGTCCGACCCCGCGGTCGCGGTCTGGTCGACGGTGTCGGCGCGGAAGGTGACGTCGCCGGTGCTGGTGACCGCCGCGCCGGCGCCGTTGACCAGCCTCACCGTGAACGTGGCCACGGCGGCCGATTCGGGCACGACCGCGTCCGCCACGGCCAGGAAGGGCTGGTCGTCGTCGATGATCTCGGCCGTGGCCACCAGTCCCGCGAAGCCGGGCCGGCTGCCGGAGTCGACACGCAGGCGGAAGTACTCGCCCAGCGCCTCGGCGGCGGTGCCGGACTGCAGCGTCACGGCGAACGTGGCCGTCGTGGCGTCGGCCGGGATCACCCAGGCGGCGCCGGTGACCGCCGTGTAGTCGCTGCCGGCGGCGGCGTCCTCCTGGCCCGCCGGCGCGCCCAGCCCGTCGCCGGCCAGCGTGCTGACCGTCAGCGACACCGGCGCGTTGTAGGGCGCCTGCAGGCGCAGCGTGAACACGGCCGCGCCGCCCGCCTCCCCGACCGTCACGCCGTCCAGCGCGATCGCCTGCGGATCATCGTCCACGATGGTCGCGGTGATCGGCGCGCCGCCCCAGACGGCGTTGGCCGACACGTTCGTCAGGTTGGCCGTGAAGGTCTCGTCGCCCTCGTGGTACGGGTCGGCGCGCAGCACGACCGGGATGACGCGCTGCGTCTGGCCCGGCGCGATGAAGTACGCGGCGGCGACCGGCTCGTAGTCGATGCCGGCGGTGGCCGTGCCGGCCGTGGTGGTGAACGTGAAGTTCACCGGCAGCGGCTGCGGCGCCGGAATGGTGACCACGAACTGCGCCGAGCCGCCGTCCTCGGGCGCCGGCAGCACGGTCAGCGACAGCGTCGTCAGGTCGTTGTCGGTGATCGTGCAGGCCAGACGGTCGTCGGCGCCGATGATGGCGTTGGCCAGCCCGGTCAGCGCCACCTCGAAACGCTCGGGGTCCTCCAGCAGCGCGTCGTCGATCACGCGCAGCGGCACCGTCCTGACCAGCGGGTCGCCCGGGGCGAAGGTGACGTCCAGCGCGACGGTCTGGTAGTCCAGGCCGCCGGCGGCGGTGCCGTCGATGGTGGCCAGGTGCAGCCGCACCGGCAGCAGGCTGGGATGGTCCAGCACGACCTCGACGTCGGCGGTCGCGCCCGGAGTCGCCTCGGCCAGCGTCAGGGCCGCGGCGCCGCGGGCCGGTCGCAGTTGGGCGATGGGCGGCAGCGTGTTGTCGTAGATCTGCACCGTGACGTCGGCGATCGTGAGCGACGGGCCGTAGCGGGGGTCGCCCGAGGCGGCCGCATGCGACACGGTCACCGTCAGGTCGTCGGCGTCGTCCTGGTCCGCTTCGGCCCAGAGCGTCACCGTGCGCGCAACCGACCAGTCGGCCGGCGTGAAGGCGAGCGTGGACGGCGTCAGGTGGAAGTGCGAATCGAGGGGCGAGGCGGCGATCGCCACGGTCACGTCCGTCGTCGGTTGCGAGGTGAGCACCAGCGTGTAGCTGCGCTCGAGCACGCCCGGCGGCGCCTCCACCAGTTCGATGAACGTCGCCGAGACGGCCACGCCGGCGCGGTCGTCGTCGGTCACGGCCAGCGGCACCAGCGCGGGGCCGCCCTGGCCGTCGTAGTCGGCGTCGCGCGAGACGGCCCGCACCGTCAGGGCGTCCGCGTGGGCGCCCTCGTCCAGGTCGTCGTCGATCGCGGTGATGACCGTCGTGCGCGGACGCGACCACTCGTCGTCGTCGGGCGCGAAGACGAGCGTGGCCGGCTCGGCCACCGTCTGCCCGCCGTCGGCCGCCAGCTCGACGAAGACCGTGTCGTCCGGCACCATCTGCAGCGAGAAGACCAGCGCGCGACCGTCGCCACCCTCGGCCAGGCGCAGCGTGTCGGTGGCCACGGTCAGCAGCTTGCGCGAGGGATCAAACGCGTCCCAGTCGTTGTCCTTGCCGTCGCAGCCCGGCAGCAGCAGGACCAGCAGGGCCAGCAGGAACAGCAGGGCGAGCGCCGGCGCCAGCGCCGCCGCCGTCCAGCTCCCCTGCCGTCGCTGGGTCGTCATCGCCACCTCAGTAGAAGGCCAGGCCCAGCGCCACCGCGGGCGCCGCGCCGTGCCAGTGATCGGTCCCCACGGGCGTGGCCCGCCAGTGCATGATCTCGGCCGCGGCGCACAGCCCTAGGCGCACGCCGCGACCGGCCGCCACCTCGCCC
>VGXH01000526.1 GCA_016873405.1 bacterium | reverse complement strand
GGGGTGCTCCAGGGCCGGCCAGCGCCAGGCCAGGAGCGCCACGCCGGCCACCACGGCCAGGGCCGCGCCCGCGACCAGCAGCCGGCCGCCGGTCCCGAGCCCGTCGGCCGCGATCATCACGATCAGCACGCCCACCGCCAGCACGCATGCGACGATCGCCGTGACCACGGCCCCGCCCAGACGTCCATGATCGACATGGCGCGGGTCCAGGTGCTGCAGCGAGCCCCGGCCGCCGGCGGCCACGGCGGGCGCCTCCGCGCCGGCGGCGGGCGGTGTCGGCAGGTCAGCGGTCATCAGGGCCTCCCCTCGCGCCGCGGCTGGTCCGGGCTAACCCAGCGGCGGCGCTCCCCGCGCGCGGCAGGACTCGGCCGTGAGGATGGCCTCGATGCGCCCGGCCGCCAGGCGCCAGTCCTCGTTGACCACCCAGTAGCGGTAGCGGCCGGCCAGGAGCACTTCGCCGCGCGCGTTGCGCAGGCGCGTGGCGATGGCCGCCTCGCTCTCGGTCCCGCGGTGCCGCAGCCGGCGCTCCAGTTCCTCCCACGACGGAGGGAACAGGAAGACCGACACGAGCTCGTCGCCGAACCGCCCGATCACGTTCAGGCCGCCCTGCACGTCGACGTCCAGCACGGGGATCCGGCCCGCGGCCTCCATCTCGGCCAGGCGCGAGCGGCGCGTGCCGTAGCGGTGCAGGTGCACGGGCGCCCATTCGACGAAGGCGTCCTCGGCCACCAGGCGGTCGAACGCGGCGTCACTCACGAAATCGTACTCGCGGCCGTCGACCTCGCCGCCGCGGATGGGCCGCGTCGTGGTCGAGACCGAGAACGCCAGGCGCGGCTCCCGCGCCAGCAGCTCGTTGATCACGGTGCCCTTGCCCGCGCCCGACGGCCCGGTGATCAGCAGGATCATGCCGCTACTCCAGGTTCTGGATCTGCTCGCGCAGCGACTCGACCTCGTCCTTCATCACGATCACGGCCTGGGTGATGTCCATCAGGTTGGTCTTGCTGCCCATCGTGTTGACCTCGCGGTGCATCTCCTGCAGCAGGAAGTTGAGCCGCTTGGCCACCTGCCCCCCCTCGTCGAAGGCGGCGCGGAAGTGGCGGATGTGGATGCCCAGCCGCTCGCACTCCTCGTTGATGTTGGAGCGGTCGGCCAGCAGCGCCACTTCCTGGGCCAGGCGCTGCGGTTCCAGCGGCTCGCTCAGCAGCTTCTCGAGGCGCTCGTTGAGCTTGCGCTGGATCTCCGCCGCGGCCAGCGGTGCCAGCGCGCGCACCTCGCTCAGCTTGGCCTCGACGGTGTCCAGGCGCCCGAGCATCTCGTTGACCAGCGCCGCGCCCTCGGCCCTCTTCATCTCCTGCAGGCCGCGGGCGGCGCCGGCCAGCGCCTGCATCAGCGCCGCGCGCGCGTCCTCGGGATCCAGGTCGGGTTCCTCGACCCGGAACAGGTCCGGCAGCATCAGCAGGTGCTTGAGCTTCACCGGTTCGGCGGGCTCGCCGGTGGCGCGCGCCAGTTCGGCCGCGGCGGTCTGCACCATGCGGATGCCCTGCGCCAGGCGCTCGGGATCGGCGCCGGTGGCGGCCGCGGCGCGGTCCACCTCGACCTGCACGCCGACCGACACACGCCCGCGCGCGATGCTGTCCTTCAGGAAGTTGCGCACGTCCAGTTCGAAGGGCGCCAGCAACGACGGCAGCTTCAGGCTGACGTCCAGGAAACGGTGGTTGACCGAGCGGAACTCCGCCGTGACCGTGACGGGACCCGAGGTGCCCTCGCCCGTGCCGAAACCCGTCATGCTGAGCATGTCCACCTGCGTGCCTCCGCGGTCGTGCCTCGCGCGCGGCACCCGCCGCCCGCTCCGGTGAAGTGTAGACCGGCGCCCCGGCCCCGGCAAGGCGCACGGTTGCCCGGCCGGGAACCTGTGGCGGCGGGCGCGCGTACGGTGGTAGGATGCCCCGCGTGCCGCGCGCCTGACCGCTTCCCGAAGGAGAGGAAACCGCCATGATTCGTGGACGGCTGCTTGTCCCCCTCGCCCTGTCCGTGCTTCTGCCGACCGCCGCCGCGTTCGCGCAGGGCGACTACGAACTGCAGTACCCGGTCGGCGTGCGCCTCGGCTGGACGCAATGGGAGGACGTGGGCCAGGCGCACTTCGGCGGCCACGTGGCGCTGGGCGAGATGATGGAGAACCTCTACTTCACGCCCAACCTGGAACTGGGCTTCGGGGACGGCCTGACCGTGGCAGCCGTCAACGGCGACCTGACCTGGTCGTTCAGCGAGAT
>VGXH01000525.1 GCA_016873405.1 bacterium | reverse complement strand
GGGGTCGCCACCCGCTGCTGCCGGCCCGCGCCGGCAACGCCTACACGGGCGGCGACTGTTTCTTCCTGGAGAGCCTGCTCGGGGCCAGCGGTGACGGCATCCTCTACTTCGGGGACCACACCTACGGCGACATCCTCCGCAGCAAGAAGAGCGTCGGCTGGCGGACGGCCATGATCGTGCCCGAGGTCGAGGCGGAGGTCGCGGGCCTCGAGCCCCTGCGCGGGGCGTGGCAGGAGCTGAACGCTCTGGAGGAGCACCTGGACGACCTGGTCTCGGCGCGCGACCTGGCGCTGGCCGGCGGCCCCGCGCGGGCCGCGGCGCTCGCCGGGCTGGAGCGCCGGCTCGGCGAGGCGCTGGGCCGGCGCGCGCGCCTGCAGAGGCACCTCCGCGCGGCTTTCAACCCGCACTGGGAGTCCCTCTTCCGCGAGGGGCGCGCCGCCAGCCGCTTCGGGCGGCAGGTCATGGAATTCGCTTGTATCTACACCAGCAGGGTGTCTAATTTCCTCGGCTATCCCGCCGACAAGTTCTTCTCCCGGCCCCTCGAGGTGCTGCCGCACGAGCGGTGGGCGCTGCCGGAGACTTGACCAGGGCGGCCGCCGCCCGCCGCCGCAAGGAGTGCCCGATGTTCGGTCCCAAGAGCGTCCTGGTGGTCGGTACCGGGACCATCGGCGAGCCGCTGCTCGGCCTGCTGTGCAACTTCAAGGCCCAACTCGGCATCGACGAGGTCCTCTTCCACAAGCGCACGCCCCTGCTGTCGGACCGCAGCAAGGTGCTGGATCTCCAACGGCGCGGCGCCCGCCTGGTGACCGACAAGGACCGCTGCGACGGGTTCATCAAGATGGGTCTGCCGGTGGAGATCACCACCGAGGAGGCCCTGGAGGCCGTGCGCGTCGTCGTCGACTGCACGCCCAGCGGCAACGCGATGAAGGAGCGGTGGTATCAGCAGTACGAGCAGTCGACCGATGTCTTCATCGCCCAGGGCAGCGAATTCGGCTTCGGCAAGCCCTACGCGCGCGGCATCAACGACGACACGCTCAAGCCCGGGCGCGACAAGTACCTGCAGGTCGTCAGCTGCAACACGCACAACATGTCTGTTCTCATCAAGACGTTCGGCCTGCACGACCAGGGCCCCGGAAACCTCGTCGAGGGTCGCTTCGTCTGCATGCGCCGCGCCAACGACATCAGCCAGGACGCCGGCTTCGTCGCCAGCCCGCAGGTCGGCGCGCACAAGGACCAGCGCTTCGGGACGCACCATGCGCGCGACGCCTGGTACCTCTACCAGACCAAGGGTGCGGCCTGGGATCTGAACCTGTTCAGCAGCGCCATGAAGGTCAACAGCCAGTTGATGCACGTCATCCATTACAGCCTGGAAGTGAAGACCCCGGTGACGCGCGACGAACTGATCGCGCGCTGCGAGGCGGACGACCGTATCGCGCTGACCTACAAGACCACCGCCAACAGCATCTTCTCGTTCGGGCGCGACCACGGCTTCTGCGGCCGCATCCTGAATCAGTCGGTCATCCCCGTGGACACCCTGCACGTTTCCGGCGACGGCACGCGGATCACCGGGTACGCCTACACGCCGCAGGACGGCAACAGCCTGCTCAGTTCGGTCGCGGCGGTGATCTGGGGTCTGTACCCTGAGACCTACGACAAGATCGTGCAGTGCCTGAAGCCGTACTTCTTCCAGGAAGTGTGAACCGCGGGGCCGGCGCGCCCGCGGGCGGGAAGGCGGGAGGCCGGCTGCGGGCAGCCGGCCTCCCTCGTTCACCGGCGCGCGGCCGGGGCTACTGAACCGCGGCGGGGTCCGCCAGCTGCGCGCGAAGATCGGAGACCGCGGCGAGGATCGGCAGCCCGGCGTCGGCCTTGGCCAGCGACCTCTCCAGCTGGGCGAGCGCCTGCACGGCCGCCTCGCGCTCGCCGAGCTCGACGTGGCAGCGCGCCTTCAGCAGCAGCACCTCGGGCCGACGCGGGTTGATCGCCAGGACCGGGTCCACCACGGCCAGCGCCTCGCGGGCGCGACCGGCGTCGCGGAGCGATGAGGCCAGACGGTGCTTGAGCAGGAAGATGTCCTCGTGCCCCGCGATCGTGCTCATGCGGTCGATGGCCGCCGCCCAAGCGACGGCGGCCTTGCGGCTGTCTCCCGCCAGATCGGCCACCATCGCGTCGTAGAGATGCACCGTGCCGTCGGTGTCACGCCGCACCGCGTCGAACCTGGCGTACGCGGAGTCGGCGCGGATCAGGGCGAGGCTGGAGTCCATGACCGCCCC
>VGXH01000524.1 GCA_016873405.1 bacterium | reverse complement strand
TGACCAGCCAGCCCTCGCCGAACGGGTCGCGGTTGAGCAGGTCGGGACCGGCCGTGACGGCGTCGTTGACGGCCACGATCTCGCCCGACACGGGCAGGTAGAGATCGGCGACGGCCTTGACCGATTCGATCGTGCCGACGCTGTCGCCCTGCCTGAACGTCGAGCCCACGGCGGGCAGCTCGACGAACACGATGTCGCCCAGCTCGTGCGCAGCGAACTCGGTCAGGCCGACGGCGCCGATCGCGCCCTCGACCATGATCCACTCGTGCTCCTGCGTGTACTTGCGGTCTGCGGGTACCATGCTCGGCTGCCTCCTGACCGGGGGTCGTTGTGGGTCCAGTCGTCCCGCGGCTGCGTGCGCGCCGCCCTTACATCATCGGCCGCGGCGCGCGCGGGTCGCCCTTCGTGCGCGCGGCCAGGAACGGGAACGCGGTGGTGCGCGCCTCGACGCCCTTGCCGCGGATATCGATCATGACGTCGCCGGCGGGCGTGCCCGCCTCGACCAGCGCCAGCGCCAGCGGCTTCTGCAGCGTCGGGCTGTACGTGCCGCTGGTGACGAACCCCACGTCGCGGCCGCCGCAGAGGATGCGCGCGCCCTGCCGCGCGATGCCGCGGCCGGTGACTTCCACGCACACCAGCTTGCGCGGCACGCCCGCGGCCTGCTGGGCGCGCAGGGCCGTCAGGCCGGTGAAGGCGTCCTTCCTCAGCTTCACGGCCCAGCCGATGCCGGCCTCGAGCGGCGTGATGTCCTCCGCCAGCTCGTGGCCGTACAGGCAGTAGCAGACCTCGAAGCGCAACGTGTCGCGCGCGGCCAGGCCGATCGGGACCGCGCCGAGGTCGGCGCCGCGGGTCAGCAGTTCCTCCCACACGGCCGGCGCGTCGGCGTTCGGCAGGTACAGCTCGTAGCCGTGCTCGCCGGTGTAGCCGGTGCGCGAGACGATCCACTCGCCGGTGGCGCCCGGGCACGTGAAGGCGGTGTAGAAGTCGAGCGCCGCGATCTCGTCGCGCAGGTTGGCCAGCCGGGCCACGCGTCCGACCAGTTCGCGCGAGTCGGGGCCCTGCACCGCGATCAGCGCCGTGGCGTCCGAGCGGTCGTCCAGGCTCACGCCGGCGGCCGGCGCGTGGGCGCGCAGCCAGGCCGCGATCTTGTCGTGGTTCGAGGCGTTGCAGACGACCAGCCAGCGCTCGGCGCCCAGCCGGTAGATGAGCATGTCGTCGAGCACGCCGCCGTCGGCCTTGCACATGGCCGTGTAGGTCACCTTGCCCACCGCGACGCCGGCCACGCGGTTGGTGACCAGCGAGTCCAGCCAGGCCTCGGCCGCGGGGCCGTCGACGAAGATCTCGCCCATGTGCGTGATGTCGAACAGGCCGACGCGCTCGCGCACGGCCGCGTGCTCGGCCAGCACGCCCTCGTACTGCACCGGCATCTCGTAGCCGGCGAACGGCACCATCTTCGCGCCGCGGGCGCGGTGCCAGGCAGAAAACGGTGTCGTCTTGAGGCCCGCCAGTTCGTCCACGATGGTCTCTCCAGGGCTGGAGCGCGGATACGCGTCGGCGCCGGAGCGGCGCGGCCGGCCGGACCAATCTAACCGCTGGTCCCGGTCCAGTCCAGCAGGCCCCGCAGCATGGCCCCGGTGTAGGATTCCGGGCAGGCGGCGACGTCCGCGACCGTGCCCTGGACCACCAGGCGGCCGCCGGCGGCGCCCCCCTCCGGGCCCAGGTCGATCACGTGGTCGGCGCGGCGGATGAGGGCGCCGTTGTGCTCGATCACCACCACCGTGTTGCCGTGCTGCAGCAGGCGCGCCAGCACGGCCAGCAGGCGGTCGACGTCGCAGAAGTGCAGGCCGGTGGTCGGCTCGTCGAGGATGTAGACCGTGTGTCGCTGCCCGCCCCGCGCCAGCTCGCGCACCAGCTTCAGACGCTGGGCCTCGCCGCCCGACAGCGTCCCGCCGGATTGCCCCAGCCGCAGGTAGTCCAACCCCACGCCGTGCATCACCTCGAGCACCTTCCGGCAGGCCGGGATATTGGCCAACTCCTCCCGCGCGTGGGACACCGGCATGTCCAGGAAATCGGCGATGCTGTGGCCCTTGAAATGAACCTCGAGCGTCTCGCGGTCGAAGCGCCGTCCTCCGCACTCCTCGCAGGGGATCTCGACGTCGGGCAGGAAGTCCATCGTCAGGCGACGGACGCCGGCGCCCTCGCAGACGCGGCAGCGGCCGCCGTCGGTGTTGAAGCTGAAGCGGCCGGCGCCGTAGCCGCGCATGCGGGCCAGCG
>VGXH01000523.1 GCA_016873405.1 bacterium | reverse complement strand
CTGTATCGCTGACCGTTCCGCGCGATGCCGCCGTGACTATCGGCACGATTGTGCTACATTTCGCCCATGCGCTTTGACGCCACCCGTTCCCGGGGTTCCCCATGACGCGCCGTTCGGTCCACCGCGCCCTCGCGCCTTGCGTCGTCCTGCTGGCCTGCGCCCTCGCCGGCGGCGGATGCGGCAGGGACCGCGCCCCTGCCGTCGGCGCGCCGCTGGCGCGCCTGGACGCGCGCGTGGTGCTGCCGGCGGACACCTTCGACGGCGAGGGCCCGGTGGGCGCGACGCTGGACACGACCGTCAACGGCCGCAAGCTGCCGCTGGCGCAGGTGCCGGTGCAGGGCTTCAGCTCGCTGCTGGCGGCGGGCGACGAGCTGCTGGCGCTGCAGGACAACGGGCTGGGCACCCTGGCCAACAGCGCGGACTTCCCGCTGCGCTGGTACCGTCTGCACCCGGACTGGCGGACGGGCGCCGTGACGGTGTCCGGCATCGTCGAGCTGCGCGACCCGGACCGCCTGCTGCCCTACCCGCTGGCCGGCGTCGAGCGCCTGCGCCGGGACCGCCTGCTTTCGGGCGCCGACCTGGATCCCGAGGCGATGGTCGCCATGGACGACGGGACCTTCTGGCTGGCCGACGAGTTCGGCCCCTCGCTGGTGCATGTGACCGCCGACGGCACGGTGCTGGACAAGCCAGCGCTGCTGGCGGTGCCGGCGGCCCTGCGCGAGTTCGCGCGCGGCTCGCCGTACCTGCGCACGCCCGACCATCCCGATTTCCGCGCGCTGCGCACGGACGCCTCGCGGCGGGACCTGGCAAACCTGCCGCGCAGCGGCGGCATCGAGGGCCTGGCGCGCTCGGTCGACAGCCGGCTGCTCTACGCCGCCGTCGAGAAGGGGATGCTCGATGACCCGGATCCGGCGCGGCGGATCATCCTCGAGTTCGACCCTGCGCGTCGCAACACGACGGGCCGCGCCTGGTTCTACCGCGCGACCGCGCCCGGCGTCTCGCTCTCCTCGCTCGAGTCCGACGGCGCCGGCGGGCTGCTGGTGCTCGAGCGTGACGCAGGCGAGGGCCGCGAGGCGGCCGTCAAGCGCGTCTACCGCGTGAGGCCGGGACACGTCGGGGCCGACGGCTTCCTGGTCAAGGCGCTGATCTGCGACCTGCTGGCGATCGCCGACGACCGCGGGCTGACGCGGCGCGAGCGCGGGACCCTCGGGTTGGGCGAGCGCTTCTCGCTGCCTCAGGTGACTCCCGAGTGCTTGCTGGTGGTGGACGACTCGACGCTGGTGGTCGCCATCGACAACAACTACCCGTTCAGCGCCGGCCGGCGCGCCGGAAGGCCGGACGACAACGAGATCGTGCGGCTGCGCCTGAACGCGCCCCTGAAAGCGACAGGGGCGGCCGTGGCGGCCGCCCCTCCCGTCTCGAAGGTCCAGTGAGCGCTGGCCCGGGCTAGTACGGTGCGCTGATCAGCTCGCCCACGTGCGGATCCACGTCGCTCGGCTTCGTGACCTCGCCGGCCGTGGACGCGGACAGCCCCGAGTCCGGCGACAGCATCCGCACGCTCCAGGCCAGGATGGTTCCGCCGAAGCGTGGTCCCATGATGAGCGCCTCGCGCCCTTCCTGCAGGACGGACTCCTCGCCGTCCGGACCCAGCACCACGGCGTTCGGAGCCAGTTGCACCGTCATGTCGCCCGCGCGCCAGCCGGACAGGCCGTCGCGCCGCAGCGTGCCGCTGAGGAAGCTCATGGACGGATCGCGATCGAAATGGTTCGGCCGCATGTAGTCCGCGGGCATCTCCGTGCGCTTCTCGCCCTTGCCGCTCCCGGCGGCGTCGGCCTCGGCCGCGACGAACGCGCCCACGAGGAGCACCAGCGCGGCCATCGTCAGGAATCTGCGGTTCATGTCGTATCCTCCCCGGCGGGCCGGCGGCGTGCGCCGGCCGGTCCCTATTGGATGTTCACGGTGGCCGGCTGCGTCACGTGGTCGAAGCTCTCCTGCCACGAGCGCACGTTCATGCGCTGGAACTGCGCCGCGATGGGCGTGACCGAGATGCTGGCGTCGCTCGACTGCACGACGACGGTGCCGCTGGCCAGGTCCACCACCGGGTACGACGCGATGCCGTTGCCCAGCTCGGTGACGCGGTCGTCCAGGTCTTCCTGCTGGTCGGTCTTGTCGCCGTTGTCGTACCGCAGCTGGTAGAGGAACGACGTGCCGCCGGCCTGGCAGGCGTCGAGGTTCGGCGCGAACGAGGTGAAGATCACCGTCTCGGCCACGACC
>VGXH01000522.1 GCA_016873405.1 bacterium | reverse complement strand
TGGCTGTGCTCCGACTCGCTGAGCACCAGCCCGGCCACCAGCGCCCCGAAAGCGAACGACAGCCCCACGCGCCAGGTCACGTAGCCCACGCCCAGGCCCAGCGCCGCGACCGCCAGCAGGAACAGCTCGCGCGAGTTCCAGCGGCCGACGGCCGCCATCAGCCAGGGGACCACCCGCTGACCGAAGACGACCATCAGCCCCAGGAAGACCGCCGCCCGCGCCGCGGCGCCGCCGAGTCCCGCCAGCCCGTCCTGCAGGCCCCCCAGCTTCGGCAGCAGCACCAGCATGGGCACCACGGCCAGGTCCTGCACCAGCAGCATGCCGATCATCACGCGGCTCGACAGCGTGCCCAGCCGTCCCTGCGCCTGCAGCGTCTTGAGCACGACCATCGTGCTCGAGAGCGAGACCGCCGCCCCGAACCACACCGCCGCCGGCCACGGCCAGCCCAGCCACCTGACCATTCCCGCGCCGCAGGCCATGGTCACCAGGATCTGCGCCGGCGTGCCCAGCAGCGCCACGCGCCGCACCGGCCGCAGGTCGCCCAGCGAGAACTCCAGCCCCAGGGCGAAGAGCATCAGCGCGACACCGATCTCCGCCAGCAGCTCGATCTGGTGGTGGTCGGAGATCAGGCTCCGGCCCGTGAGCGGGCCCAGCACGATGCCGGCCAGGATGTAGCCGAGAACCAGCGGCTGGCGCAGCCGCTGCGCCACGATGCCGCCCAGGAAGCCGGCGGTGACGATGATCGCGATGTCCGAGGCGATGCCCATGCCGATCTCCCGTCACGAGTCAGGTCGACATCCGGTCGCCGCGCGCTCCGGCCGAAAAGGCGGGCCGGCGGCATCGGCCCGCCGGCCCCGGCTTCGTCGTCACCGTCGGCGCGATGAGCTCAACCGCCCGCCATCGCCCGGATGCTCGCGTCCGCCAGGTCCTTGAACGAGCCGAAGAACAGGCCCAGAGCCAGCGTGGGGATCGCCAGGCAGGCCAGCACGGCGTACTGCAGCCAGTGCAGGCGCAGCGGCGAAGCATCGGCGCCCGGCTCCGGCCGCGACAGGATCATCACCTTCGCCACCCGGAAGTAGTAGTACAGGCTGACCACCGAATTCAGCCCGGCCAGGATGACCAGCCAGAACCACTGCCGGTCCATCACGGCCATGAAAAGGTACAGTTTTCCGACGAAACCCGCGAACGGCGGCAGGCCCGTCAGCGAGGACAGGAAGAAGACCATCATCACGCCCGCCGACCAGTGCATCCGCCAGAACAGGCCCTTGTAGTCGCCCAGTTCCTCGCTCTTGAGGTGGTTGTTGACCGCCACCACGAAGAAGAAGGCGCCCAGGTTCATCAGGGTGTAGACCAGCAGGTAGAACAGGATCGCCGCCAGGCCGGCGTCGCTCAGCAGCACGAAGCCCATCAGCAGGTAGCCCACGTGGGCGATGCTGGAGTAGGCCAGCATGCGCTTGACGTTGTCCTGCCGGAGGGCCACCAGGTTGCCGAAGGTCATCGTGACGGCCGAGATCGCCGCCACCAGCAGCGGCCAGTTGATCGCCTGGACCAGGGAGACGCTCGCCGCGGGGTTCGCGCCCATGGCCAGCGTCGAGTAGAAGAAGCGGATCATCAGCGCGAAACCGGCCGCCTTCGGGCCCACGCTGAACAGGGCCGCCACAGGCGTCGGGGCGCCCTCGTAGACATCCGGGCACCAGAAGTGGAACGGCACCGCGGCGATCTTGTAGCTCAGGCCCGCCAGGATCAGCACGACCGACACCAGCAGCCCGAACGGGTCCACCCCGCCCGCCAGCAGCGCCTCCCGGATCCCGTCGAAACGCAGCGAACCGGTCAGGCCGTAGAGCAGCGACAGGCCGTAGAGCATGATCGCGCTGCTGACCGCGCCGAAGAGCACGTACTTCAGCGAAGCCTCCGTGCTGCGCAGGCTGGTGCGCATGTAGCCCGCCATGACGTAGCTGGCCAGACCCACGCCCTCCATCGACAGGTAGAGCATCAGCAGGTCGCGCGCCTCGGCCATGACCATCATCGCCACGGTCATGAGCACGGTCAGGGCGTAGAACTCGCCCTTGTTCTCGCGCCGCCGGCCCATGATCTCCTCGGAGGTCCAGGCGAACAGCACGGTGGCCAGGCCGGCGAACAGGAACAGCAGGCGGAAGAAGGCCGCCAGCCCGTCGACCACGACCAGGTCGCCCATGATCGCGCGACCCCCGGCCGGCATCGCGGCGCCGCTGTCGGCCACGGCCAGCGCGCCCGCCGCGACCAGGCCCAGCGCCGAGAT
>VGXH01000521.1 GCA_016873405.1 bacterium | reverse complement strand
TGAACGTCTCGGTCACTTCCAGGGACCTGCGATCCAGGCGCACCGCGCCGATCTCGATGATGCTGCTGCGCTCGACGCTGTTGTTGCCCTGGTCTTCGGCCGGGCACGAGGCCTCGAGGTCGATGACCACGATGTCGGTGCTGTAGCGCACGTCCCGGCTCCGCTCAGGCGACCGGCAGGGCCAGGCCCCGCTCGTCGGCCTCGAAGAGCCGGATGCCCTCGGCGCGCAGGTTCAGGCCCAGCGGACGATCCACCACGGCGGCCGCCTGGCCGGGGCAGCGCACGACCACCGCGCCGCCGCCGAAGCCCACGTGCACCATGGTCTCGTTGCCGAGGGACTCGACCACCTGCACGGGCGCCGTGAAGCCGGCGGGCGCGCCCGCCGGCGCCGGGGGGAGGTGCTCGGGGCGGATGCCGAGGATCGCCGGGCGGCCGACCGCGGCGGCGGCCGGCCGGAAAGCCGGCGGCAGCGCGACGGCCTCGCCGCCCTCGGTGACGAATCTCAGGCCGTCCTGCCGCTCGAGGCGGCCCTGCAGGAAGTTCATCGCGGGGGAGCCGATGAAACCGGCCACGAAGCGGTTGGCGGGGCGCTCGTACAGTTCCAGGGGGGCGGCCACCTGCTGCACGATGCCGTCCTTCATGACGACGATGCGCTGGCCGAGGGTCATCGCCTCGGTCTGGTCGTGCGTGACGTAGACCATGGTGGCGCCCAGGCGGTGGTGAAGGCGCGCGATCTCCGCGCGCATCTGCACGCGCATCTTGGCGTCCAGGTTGCTCAGGGGCTCGTCGAAGAGGAAGACATCCGGATTGCGGACGATGGCGCGGCCCAGCGCCACGCGCTGGCGCTGGCCGCCCGACAGGGCCTTCGGCTTGCGCTCCAGCAGCTGCTCGATACCCAGGATGCGCGCCGCCTCGTCCACCTTCGCGGCGATCTCCGCCTTCGGGAGCTTTCTCATCTTCAGGCCGAAGGCGAGATTCTCCCGCACGTCCATGTGCGGATACAGCGCGTAGTTCTGGAAGACCATGGCGATGTTGCGATCGCGCGGCTCGACGTCGTTGACCACGCGGTCGCCGATGGTCACGGTGCCGGCGGTGATCTCCTCCAGCCCGGCGATCATGCGCAGCGTCGTGGACTTGCCGCAGCCGGAGGGGCCCACCAGCACGGCGAACTCGCCGTGCTCGATCGTCAGGTCCACCGGGTGGACGGCGATGACGCCGCCGGGGTAGGTCTTGGTTACCTTGTTGAGGATGACCTGGGCCACGAGAGGATCTCCCTTGGGTTCGCGTCCGAGGGGGGACGTTAGCACAGAAGAGGACGCAAGCAAAGAGCAGGAGGGCGCCCCGCCTCGGGGTTCCCCGGGAGGCGGCAGCAGTGAAAAGCCCTGAAACGGCGCGGCAGGCCGCGCCGTCCGCAATCGCAGTCCTCGGCGCGGGCTACGTCGGAATGGCCGCGGCCGCGGCCCTGGCCGGAGCCGGGGCGCGGGCGTGGGCGGTGGCAAGGCGCCCCAATGAGGCGCCGCCCGGCGTCACGTGCCTTGCGGCGGACCTGGGCGCCGGGCCGCCGGCGGGGCTGCCGGCGCGACTGGACGCCATTGTCTTGACGGTGGGGGGCGGGGCCGCGGACACGTATGCCGCGACCTATCCGCCGGCCGCGCGCGCGGCGGTGGCGTTGGCCGAAGCGACCGCTGCGCGGTCGCTGGTCTACACCTCCAGCACGGGGGTCTACGGCGGGAAGAACGGCGAATGGGTGGATGAGCGATCACCCAGGAGCGGCTCCGGTCCCGGGCACGCGGCCTTGTGCGAAGCGGAGGATCTGCTGCTGTCAAGCGGGCTGGCGGGCGTGACGGTGCTGCGCGTGGCGGGCATCTACGGCCCCGGGCGGACGATCTGCCCGCGCTACGCGGACCCTTCCCGGTTGCCGCTGCGCGGTGGCTGCTGGGTCAATCTCGCGCATCGTGACGACATCGTGGCGGCCATCCGGTTGGCGTTGGGCCATCGCGGCGCACCGCGGGTGCTGAACGTCTGCGACGGCGCGCCGGCCACGGCAGCCGAGGTGGCGCGGTGGTGCGCCGGCTCCCGAGGCGAGGACCCGGACGCGCTGGTGTTCAGCTGCGATGATCCGCCTTCGCGATCGAACCAGCGGGTCAGCCCGGCAACGCTCGCGGGACTGGGCTGGCGACCCCGGTATGGCTCCTTCCGCGACGGCGCGGAGGCGTCCTGAACACGAGAGGGCGGAACGCGCCGCGGCCGGACCTTCGTGAATCGTCCGGACACTAGTG
>VGXH01000520.1 GCA_016873405.1 bacterium | reverse complement strand
CCACAGCCAGCGCAGGCAGTCGGCCACCCGGTGCCGCTGCAGGGCGCCGATCGACAGCACCATCGTCAGGCTGCTGGTCAGCAGCACGAAGGTGTTGGTGACGCCCAGGACCTTGTTCAGCTCCAGCGCCGCCTCGTGGAAGGCGTGCCCGAACTTGTGCCGGTACACCGCATAGATGATGAACAGCCCGCCGAACAGCAGCACCTCGGTGAAGAGGAACAGCCACATGCCGGTCTTGCTGCCCTCGTCGTCGCGGTGCGCGTGCGGCGCGTCATGAACCGCGCCGCGCGCCCCGCCGTGCGCGTGCAGGGCCTTGCCGCCCGCCTCCATCAGCGCCCCTCCTTCGCCGCCGTCTCGCGCAGCGCGGTGTGGTCGTAGGGTCCGGTCGTGACCACCGGCGCCGTCGCGAAGTTCAGCTGCGGCGGCGGCGAGGTGGTCTGCCACTCCAGCGTGGTGCCGCCCCAGGGGTTGGCCGGGGCCTTCTTCCCGGAGAGAATCGCCCGGATCAGCGTCGTGAACATCAGCGCGATGCCCGCCACCAGGATCCACGAGCCGATGGTGGAGACCAGGTGCGGCGCGTGGTATTGCGGCAGGTAGTCGGCGTAGCGGCGCGGCATGCCCATGATGCCCAGCACCAGCATCGGGAAGTAGAGCGTGTTGAACCCGACCATGATCAGGCCCCAGGCCCAGAGCGCCGCCTTCCGGCTGTACATGCGCCCGAACACCTTCGGCCACCAGTAGTGCAGCGCGGCGAAGAAGCCGATGCCGGCGCCGCCGAACATGGTGTAGTGGAAGTGGCCGACGATGAACGCCGTGTCGTGCACGTGGATGTCGGTGGCCAGCGCGCCGTTGACCAGGCCCGTCAGGCCGCCGATCGAGAACAGGAACACGAAGCCCAGCGCGTAGAGCAGCGGCACGTCGATGCGGATCGAGCCCTTGTACAGCGTCGCCATCCAGTTGAAGACCTTGATGCCGGTGGGAATCGCGACCAGGAAGGTCAGCAGGCTGAACACCCAGCGCGCGGTGTCCGACATGCCGGTGGTGAACATGTGGTGCGCCCAGACCACGTAGCCGACCAGGGCGATGGCCATCGACGACAGCGCGATGGCCTTGTAGCCGAAGACCGTGCGGCCGGCGAAGGTGGGCAGGATCTCGGAGATCACGCCCATCGCCGGCAGGATCATCACGTAGACCACCGGGTGCGAGTAGATCCAGAACAGGTGCTGGTAGAGGATCGGGTCGCCGCCGCGCGCCGGATCGAAGAAGCCGATGCCCAGCGAGCGCTCCATGACCACCAGCAGCAGCGTGATGCCGACGACCGGCGTGGCGATGACCTGGATCCACGAGGTGGCGTACAGGCCCCAGCAGAACAGCGGCATGCGGAAGAACGTCATGCCGGGGGCGCGCAGACGGTGGATCGTGGTGATGAAGTTCATGCCGGTCATGATCGAGCTGAAGCCGAGCACGAACGCCGCCAGCACCGCCAGCGAGACGTTGGTGCCGGTTCTCAGCGCGTAGGGCGCGTAGAACGTCCAACCGGTATCCGGCGCCCCGCCGCCCACGAAGAGCGAGGTCAGCGCCATCACGGCGCCCGCCATGTAGACGTACCACGAGGCCAGGTTCAGCCGCGGGAACGAGACGTCGGCGGCGCCCAGCTGCAGCGGCAGCATGAAGTTGCCCATCACCGCCGGGATGCCCGGCACGATGAACAGGAAGATCATGATGACGCCATGCAGCGTGAACAGCGAGTTGTACGTGCGCGGCGTCACGAACTGCATGCCCGGGTTCATCAGCTCCAGGCGGATCAGCAGACCCAGCAGCACCGCCACCGTGAAGAACGAGAACATCGCCACCATGTACATGAGGCCGATGCGCTTGTGGTCGGTGGTCGTGAGCCAGGCCAGCAGGCCCCGCCGGCTGCCGTAGTCCTGCAGGTAGCTGCCGGTCCAGGCGGGCCCTGTCATCGATTCGGCCATCGGATCAACCCTCCCTGCGCCGCGAGCGGCGGGTGGTGAAGTAGAGGAAGCTCCCGAACACGACCAGCGACGACAGCATCACGAAGGCGGTCACGCGCACGACGTTGAACACGTACTTGCGGCCCTCCGGGTCGTAGCTGAAGCACATCTTCATGAGGCGCGCGGTGGTCGGCATGACCGTGCCCTGCGAGGCCTCGTAGACGCCCATCTGGAAGTCGAAAGGCAGGAACTCGGTGCCCAGCAGGTAGCGCGTGATCTTGCGGTCCGGCGCGAGGATCACCAGACCCCCGGCGTGCGTGTACTCGA
>VGXH01000519.1 GCA_016873405.1 bacterium | reverse complement strand
GCTGCGGCCCTCAGCTCGCATTCCGGAGGCGCGCGTGCACATCCCCGACGGCTTCATCGCCCCGCAGGTCTACGCGCCGGCGTACGGCGTGGCGGGCGTGCTGTGGGCCGCGGGACTGCGCCGCCTGCGCCGCACGCTGGACCCGGCGACGATGCCGCGCCTGGCCGTCGCCACGGCCGCGGCCTACGTCCTGATGCTGGTCGTGATCCCGCTGCCCGGCGGCACCACCGCCCACATCACGGGCGTCGGCATGCTGGCCGCGCTGTTCGGCGCCTGGCAGGCGTTCCTCTCGTTGTCGCTGGTGTTCCTGATCCAGGCGCTGATGCTCGGCGACGGCGGCGTCACCGCGCTGCCGATCAACGCGCTCTGCGTGGGGCTGGGCGGCGGCCTGGCCGCGCGCCTGGGCCTGCTGCTGCGGCCGCGGGCCGTCGGCGTGTTCGCCGCCGGCTGGCTGGGCGCGGCCGTGCCGGCGCTGCTGGTGGCGCTGGTGCTGGGCTGGCAGCCGCACCTGGGCCGCGACGCGGCCGGGCAGCCGCTGTACTTCCCCTTCGGTTGGCGCCTGGCCGTGCCGGCGATCGTGCTGCCGCACCTGCTGGTCGGCGTCGCCGACGGCGCCGTGTCGCTGGCCGCCTGGCGCGTGCTGGGCAGGGAGCGCCCGTGAACCGCGACCGCGTCCTGCTGCTGGGCTACCTGGCGGCCGTGATCGCGGCCTCGCTGGTCCACGACGCGCGGCTGCTGGCCGGCGCGCTGGTGGTGGTGCTGGCGTCGGCGGGCCGCCGGGCCGGGCCGCTGTCTTGGCGCGCCCTGCGCGCGACCGGCCCCTATCTGGCGGCGGTCGCCGCCGGCTGGCTGGGCCTGGCGGCCCTGGCGCCGGCGAACGTGCCGGGCGCCGCCGACGGCGCCGGCGTCGCCGCGGTCTGGCCGGCCCTGGCGCGGCTGGTCCTGCGCGTGCTGCTGCTGGCGACGCTGGCGCTGCGCGTGCTGCCCGCGGTCTCCCTGCCGCGGGCGCTGGCCTTCAGCCGCACGCTGCGCTACGTGCTGGTGCTGGCCACCAGCCAGGTGCTGGCCTTCCGCCGGCTGTTCGGGGATTTCCGGCTGGCCCTGGTCGCGCGCACGCCGCGGCGCGTGGGTCCGCGCACGGCCGTCCGCCACGGCGCGGCGACGGCGGCCTGGTTCCTCCGGCGCGCCGAACACGACGCCGGCACGCTGACGCAGGCGCTCGAGGCGCGGGGGTTCTTCCTTGATCGCGACTGAACGGCTCACGCACGACTTCGACGGCTGCCCGAGCCTGGCGGGCGTCGACCTGCGCATCGAGGCGGGGCAGAAGGTGGTGCTGCTGGGCAGCAACGGCTGCGGCAAGTCGACGCTGCTGAAGCTGCTGGCGGGCGTGCTGAAGCCGGCCGCCGGCCGCGTGGTCTGGGAAGGCCGCACCCTGCACGAAGGCCTGCGCGAGGCCTCGTTCCGCCGCCGCTTCCGCCGCGAGGTGGGCCTGCTGTTCCAGCAGGCCGACGCGATGCTCTTCAACGCCACGGTGCTCGAGGAGATCGCCTTCGGGCCGCGCCAGCACGGCCTGGCCGACGCCGAGGACCGCGCCCGCGCCTGGGCCGCGCGCGTCGGCCTGGAACCGGTGCTCGACCGGGCGCCCTGGACCCTCAGCGCCGGGCAGCGGCAGCTCGTGGGGCTGGCGTCGCTGCTGGTGCTGGACCCGCGCCTGCTCCTGCTGGACGAGCCGACCGCCGCGCTGGACCCGCGCAGCAGCGGCTGGCTGGTCGACTTCCTGCAGGACCTGCCGCAGACGCTGGTCGTCGCCACCCACAACCTGTCGCTGGCCACGGAGCTCGGCAGCCGCTGCCTGGTGCTGGGCGAGGACCACACCCTGATCCACGACGGCGACGCGCTGGCGGTCGGCCGCGACCGCGAGGTGCTGCTGCGGGCCAACCTGGTCCACCGTCATCGCCACCGCCACGAGGGCGACCCGGCGAGCGGGACCGACCCGGGCGCCCACGAACACAGCCATTACCACTCGCATGACTGGGATTGAGAATGGCTTTCGAGTCGCAATTCGATATGAGACAGAAAGTTACGTTTTTTCTTGCCTTTGATTGTTGATCAAATAACGTTTCCAGACAGCAGACGGCTCCACCCGGCGAAGAGCCGCGCTCGCGCGACCAAACCACGAGGGGTGCATGCATGGCACAGCATTTCCTGGCGACGGCGAAGGTCACCGACTTCGTCGCCCACCTCACGAAACGCCAACCGGTCTATGCCCCGCACCGGCGCGGCCG
>VGXH01000518.1 GCA_016873405.1 bacterium | reverse complement strand
GCCATCGAGATCAAGCGAGGCGTCACCGCGGCGCTCGGCCGCGGCTTCCACGCAGCCCGCGCCGACCTGGCGCCGGAACGCACGTTCGTCATCACGGCGGGCGACGACCAGTTCACCCGCAGCGATGGCGTTGAGGTGGTCGGCTTGCGCGGGATGTGCGCACTGGTGGAGGCGGCCGCGCGCGGGTGAGGTGTGGGGGTGTTGCGCCCGCGCAACTCGTCCCGCCGTCGTGAAACTTGCGCCGGCGCAACCGCGGCCGCTGCCGGACCACTACGCGCAGCCCCGCGCCTCGCCGGCGCACGCCCAGGGAATGCCGCGGAGGGCGCGTGCTAATCGGTTACCGGCGCGGCGCCTCTCTCCCCACGCACTCGTTTCCGCCGGTGGTTGATGTATCAACGATTCTGGGCGCCCGAATCACCCGTTTGCCGGCCCGAAAATGGTTGATCCATCAACGACCGCGGAAAACGACATGTGCAACGCGCGGCGTTAGCGGGCGGCACTCGACGCCGCCCGCCCCATCGCCTATCCTTCCCCCGTGCGCATCCTGACCGCCACCCTCCAGCACTTCCGCAATCTCGAGCCCGTGGAGCTCGCGTTCTCCCCGTCCGTGAACCTGCTGCTGGGGGCCAACGGGGAGGGCAAGACGAACCTGCTGGAGGCGCTGAACTGGTTCGCGCTGGGCCGGTCGCACAGGGGGGCCCGGCCGGAGGAGATGATCGCCTTCGGGCAGGACGCGCTGCATGTGGCGCTGGTGGTCGAGGAGGAGGGTGGGGCGCACGTCCCGTGCGAGTTCGCCCTGGACCGCCGCGGCGGCCGGCGGCTGAAGGTGGACGGGGAGCCGCTGAAGCAGCGCGCCGACCTGCTGGGCCGGCTGGTGACGGTGGTGTTCAACCCCGACACGATCGGCTTGGTCAGGGGCGCGCCGCAGCTGCGGCGGCAGTTCGCGGACCAGGGGATGGCGGAGCTGGATCCGCTGTACCTGGCGCAGTTGAGCGCCTGCCAGCGCGTGCTCAAGCAGAAGGCCGGATTGCTGCACGACTTGCGGCGGGGGTTCGGCGGCAACGGGCGCGGGCGGGCCGAACTGGCGGCCTGGAACCGCGAGCTGGCGGTGCACGCGGCGGCCGTGTGCCGCGGGCGGGCGGCCTACGCGAGGCTGCTGGAGGGGCCGCTGCGGGCCAACCACGAGCAGTTGGCGGGACCGGTCGGCGAGGTCGCCTGCGACTACCGGCCGCGGCTGGAGGCGGCCCAGAAAAGCCTCGTCAAGGGGGGCGGGGAAATAGCCCCGGACGACGATTTGGCGGGCGCGATTTTCGCGGAAATAGACTATATTATGGACTCGGAAATCAGGCGCGGAAGGCCCCTGGCGGGCCCCCAGTTCGACGATTTCACGCTGGCCGTGGAGGGGGTCGACCTGAGGGTCTACGGCTCGCAGGGACAGACTCGCACGGCGGCCATCGCCATGATCCTGGCCCGCAGCGACGTGCTGTTCGGGCAGCGTCGGCTGCGGCCGGTGCTGTTCCTCGACGACATCTTCAGCGAGCTGGACCGGGAGCGGGCCCGGCGGCTGCAGGAGATGTCGTCGCGCGAGCACCAGGTGTTCATCGCCACGGCCAGGACCGACGATGTGGCCGGCTGGCGGCCGGCGGGACTGCGCGCGTGGCGCGTGGCGCAGGGCCGGCTCGAAGCGCAGGACGCCGACGCGGACTGACCCGCGTCGGCCGGGTGGGCAACGGCCGGCGACGGGCGCGCGCACGATGACGACCAGGAAAGACGGATTGACACCCGTGGCGAAGATCATCGCGGCCGCGCTGAACGAGGCCGGCGTGGGCGAGCGCCTCGAAGGGCGCGCCCCGCTGCTGCAGTGGCGCGAGATCGTGGGCGAAGAGATCGCCGCGCACGTGCGCGCGGTGGACCTGGCCGACGGCGTGCTGGTGCTGGCGGCCGACCACGGGGCGTGGCGCCAGGAACTGACCATGCTGGCGCCGGAGATCATCGCGAAATTCAACGCCAGGTTCGGCGAGGGAACCGTCAGCCAGCTGCAGTGGCACCAGGGCGCGAGGGCGCCGTGGGCCGGGCGCGGCAGGAAGCGTGACCAGGGCAGATGAAGGACAGCGAGAACATGGCGGCCGAAGCCGCGGCCGGCGGCATCACCGACGGCGAGGCCGCGGCGCTGAAGGCGGCCAACGGCTCGAAGGAGTACACCGCCGACGGCATCCAGGTGCTCAAGGGCCTCGAAGCGGTGCGCAAGCGGCCGGCGATGTACATCGGCGACACGGGTACCCGGGGGCTG
>VGXH01000517.1 GCA_016873405.1 bacterium | reverse complement strand
AGAATGACAACGGCCGCATCGTCACCGTGCGCGAGGGCCTGCGCCGCTCGATCAACCTGGTCTTCATCCGCATGATGCGCGATCTGGTGCGCTACGAGTTGGCCCGTCACGAATCGCTGCCCGAGCTGCTGCAGGACAAGGACGATCCGCGCCGGCTGGAATACCTGCAGCGCTTCGCCGACCGCGAGGGCCAGGTGTTCCTGAGCAAGTTCTACAAGAAGTACAAGGACCTGCCTTCGGACGAGCAGATCGAGGTCCTGATCGACAACATGTCGCGCGCCCCGGCGAAACTGGCCGTGGTCCACCGCTCGGTGGTCCCGGGCGCCGACTTCGACGAGTTCCGCGACTGGATGCGCGCGCACCTCCCCGGTTCGAAGCTGTCGGACGGCGCGCTGCGCGACCTCCACGAGCGCTATTCCGTCGACGCCTTCTCGCTGGACGACCGCGCCTACATCTGCCGCACGCATCCGCTCGAACTGTGGCTGCTCGCCTACCTGCGCGAGAACCCCGGCGCGCCCTACGCGGAGGTGGTGAAGGCCGGGGCCCAGGCGCGGCAGGACGCCTACTCGTGGCTGTTCAAGGTGCGTCACAAGCAGCGCCAGGACTGGCGCATCCAGACCCTGATGGAAGTGGACGCCTTCACCTCCATCCACGCGCGCTGGAAGCGGCTGGGTTACCCCTTCGAGTCCCTGGTGCCGTCCTACGCCACCTCCATCGGCAGCAGCGCCGACCGACCAGCCGCGCTGGCCGAGTTGGTCGGCATCATCGTCAACGGCGGCGTGCGCTACCCTTCGCTGCGCATCCGGAGCCTGACCTTCGGCGCCGGCACGCCCTTCGAGACGCGGCTGCGGCAGGCGCCGGCCGCGGGCGAACGCGTGCTGCGGCGCGAGATCGCCGAGGCCGTGCGACCCGAATTGGTGGGCATCGTCGAGGGCGGCACGGCCGTGCGCCTGAAGGGCGCCTACAGGGCGCCCGACGGCGCCCCGATTCCCGTGGGCGGCAAGACGGGCACCGGCGACAACCGGTCATCGACGTATGATTCCCGCGGCAACGAGATCAGTTCGCGGGCCATCAATCGGACGTCGACGTTCGCGTTCCTGATCGGTGACCGCTTCTACGGCGCACTGACCGCCTACGTGCCGGGCGAGCAAGCCGACCGCTACGGGTTCACCAGTTCGCTGCCGGTGGCGATCCTCGGCCTGCTGGCGCCCGAGTTGCAGGACCTGCTCCTGTCGCCGCCCCTGACAGCAGCCGAGGCGCCTGACGCGCCGCTCGCCGCGGCCGCGACACCGTGACGACGTGACGACGTGACGCCGCACGAGGCGACCGCGGCCGCGCATGGTTCACGCCGGCCCCCTCCCACGCCGCTCGAGCGCGCGACGCTCCGGCTGTTCCTGCCGGGCGCCGTCCTGCAGGGCCTGTGGTGGTCGGGCTACCTGCTGATCCCCTACGTGCTGGCCAAGAGCCTCGGCGCCTCGACGGGACTCATCACCCTGACGTCGATCCTCGACAACCTCGGGATGTTCCTGGCGCTCTACTGGGGCCACCTGCTGGCCACGCGCGGACAGCGCCGGCGTTTCCTGGTCTGGGCCGGCGTGCTGGGCCGCCTGGTGATGGTGCTGACGCTGCTGGTGCAGGACGCGGTGCAGATGTCGCTGCTGCTGGCGGTGGTCTACACCTTCGCGGCGATGGTTTACCCCGCCCAGAACAGCATCTTCGAGCAGAACTTCCGTCCCACGCTGCGCGGGCGCTACTTCGGCTGGGCCACCGGCATCCAGAACGGCGTGGCGGTGCTGGCCTCGCTGGGTCTCGGGCGCGTGCTGGACCACGATCCGGCGTTGTTCCGGGTGGTCTACGCGACCCTCGGCGTGTGCGGCTTCCTCTACCTGTACCTGTTGTCACGGGCGCCGGCGCCCGCGGGCACGCCGCCGGACCCGACGCCGTTCCGCCTGCGCAGCCCGTTCCCGCTGCCCGCGCGCGCCGTGGGACCGTTCCTGCCCGGCCGCATCTGGCGCGGCCTGGCCCGCCCCTTCGCCGACGCCATGCGCATCTACCGCGAGGATCGCGCCTTCAACTGGTTCGAGGCCAACTTCATGACCTACGGCGCGGCCTTCATGTGCCTCAGTCCGGTGGTGCCGGTCTTCCTGGCCGACCAGCTGAAGCTCAACTACCACGAGATCTCGACCGCCCGCGTGCTGGTCGGCCAGAGCGGCGTCGCCCTGCTCGCTCCCTTGATGGGCCGCGTCATGGACCGCTACCACCCGGTGCGGCTGTGCGCGGCGGCCTTCCTGGTGGGG
>VGXH01000516.1 GCA_016873405.1 bacterium | reverse complement strand
AGCCCCCGCGGGAACGGGCGCCGCCGGACCGGCCGCGCCGGCAGGGCCGACGGCGGCGCCGACGGCGAACGTCGCGCCGCCGCTGGCGGGGCCCGCGGCGGCCGCGGCCGCCAGGAGGCAGCAGTCCCAGGAGCAGTTCGCGCTGTGGATCGAGCGCCTGCGCGCGGAGCGGGGAGCCGCGCCGTGAACCCGGCGTGCGTCCACGTCCTGAACGGGCCGAACCTGTCCCGGCTCGGCCGGCGCGAGCCCGCGCACTACGGCGCGACCACGCTGGCCGAACTGGAGGCGCTGTGCCGGGGCTGGGCCGACGGGCTGGGCCTGGACCTCGTGTTCGCGCAGTGCGAGGGGGAGGGTGAGCTGGTCACCCTCATCCACCGGGCCGGCGATCAGGGCGCCGGGCTGGTCCTGAACGCCGCGGCCTACACCCACACCTCGGTGGCGGTCCGCGACGCGGTGACGGCGATCGCCATCCCGGTGGTCGAAGTCCATCTGAGCAACCCCTGCGCCCGGGAGTCGTTCCGGCGCGTAAACCTATTGGAAGACGTCGTTTACGCCGGCGTCCGCGGTTTCGGGATCGACGGCTACCGGCTGGCGCTCGAGGGGCTGGCGGCCCGGTTGCGGGGCTGAGCCGGCCCGCCGGGGGTCCGCAACGGTCATTGCCTTGGCGCCGGGCGCATGTTATCAATACCCGACCCCCGCGCCGCACCGGTGCAGGTGCCGGGACGGGGCCCGATCGCGGGCCGGACACGACAGGGATCCGAAGCGAGGACGACAGTGGCCGATACGAGCGATTTCCGCACGGGCTTCACGTTGCGGTTCAACCCCCAGCTGTGGTCGATCGTCGATTTCCAGCACGTGAAGCCGGGCAAGGGCGGCGCTTTCGTGCGCACGAAGCTCAAGAACATCAAGAACGGCAAGGTCATCGAGGAGACGTACCGGGCCGGCGAGAAGGTCGATGAGGTCCGTCTCGAGCGCCGGGAGTTCCAGTACCTCTACCCCGACGGCGAGTTCCTGGTCTTCATGAACAAGGAGACCTATGAACAGATGCAGTTGCACCGGGATGGGCTCGGCGACCTCCTGCTTTACCTGAAGGAGAGCGAGACCTGCACCATGCTCCTCGAGGACGAAACGCCGCTGACGGTCGAGCCCCCTTTCACCGTCGAGCTGGCCGTCAGGACCACCGACCCCGGCCTGCGCGGGGACACCGCTCAAGGCGGCTCCAAGCCGGCGACCATGGAGACCGGGCTGGTGGTCCAGGTCCCTCTTTTCATCGAGGAGGGCCAGGTCCTGAAGATCGACACGCGGACCGGCAAGTATCTCGGCCGCGTCTGAGACCCCGCGCGCACCGGAGGCGAAGGCATGGACATCGATAAGGTCCGGGAACTGGTCAAACTGGTGGAGCAGAGCGGCATCGAGGAACTGGAGATCGTCAACAAGGATACGACGATCCGCATTCAGAAGTCGCCGGCCGCCGCGGTCGGCGCGCCGACCTTCGCCCCGGTGGCCGCGCCGGCCCCGGTGGCCGTGTTGGCGTCGGCGCCGGCGGCGCCCGCGCCCGCGGCCCCAGCGGCGCCGGCGGCGGACCCGGTCCGCGCCCGCTGGAAGGAACAGCGCTCCCCGATCGTGGGCACGTTCTACCGCTCCCCGGCCCCGACGAGCCCCGTGTTCGTGAACGTCGGGGATCGCGTCACGCGCGGTCAGCCCCTGGGCATCATCGAGGCGATGAAGGTGATGAACGAGATCGAGGCCGAGATCGACGGGACCATCCGCGAGATCCTCGTCGAGAACGGCAGCCCGGTCGAGGCGGAGGCCGTTCTCTTCCTGGTCGAGCCGGCCTAGCCCGGGCTGGCCCACCAGTCCGGCCGCTTCGCCGAGCCGGACCAAGCCGTTGACGGCGGCCCGCTTCCCGACGGGGGGCGGGCCGCCGTTCCTGTGCCGGGCCGCGCCCGCGATCAGGGTTCAAGTCCCGGCCGCGGCCTGCCGAAACCGTGCTGGGCAGTCGGCGGCGGCCCGGCAGGGACCGGCCTGGGCGTGTTCGGCGGGAGCGTGACCAGATGATGGACATCAAGCGGATTCTGAAGGAAATGATCGCCCGCGGCGCCAGCGACCTGCACCTGAAGGTCGCCTCGCCGCCGGTCTTCCGGATCAACGGCACCCTCGTGTTCGGCGACTACGAGCCGCCCACCGTGCAGGACATGGCCGCCGTCTGCCAGCAGATCCTGGCCCCGGCGCAGCGCGAGCAGTTCGAGGCCACGCGGGAGATCGACTTCGCCTTCGGCGTGCCCGGGGCGGCGCGATTC
>VGXH01000515.1 GCA_016873405.1 bacterium | reverse complement strand
GGGGCACCGTGGTGCGCGCGGCGGCCGGTGCGCGCGTGCGCCATGCCGTGATCCAGGTCTGGGACGCGGGCACAAGCGGACACCATGCCGTCGATACGCGGGCCGAGGCGGGCGCGGACGTGCTGACGGTCTGCGGCGCCTTCGGCGGCGAGTCGGCCAAGCTGGAGCTGCGGACCGACCTGGCGGGCGCCGGCGCCCACAGCGAGATCGTCGGCGTCACCCTGGTGGGCGGCGCCCAGCACGGCGACGTGCACACCAGCCACCGGCACCTGGCGGAGCGGACGACCAGCCGCATCGACTTCAAGGCCGTGGCCGCCGACCAGGCGCGCGCGACCTACACCGGGCTGATCCGCATCGAGGACCAGGCGCAGCATTGCGAGGCCTTCCAGGAGAACCGCAACCTGCTGCTGTCGCCGAAGGCGCGGGCGGACGCGATCCCCGAGCTGGAGATCCACAACCAGGAGGTCAGCTGCAGCCACGGCGCCACCATCGCGCCGGTCGAGGCCGAGCAGCTGTTCTACCTGGAGAGCCGCGGCCTGGACCGCGGCGAGGCGCTGGGGCTGGTCGTGGCCGGCTTCCTCGAGAACACGCTGGCGCGCCTGCCGGGCGACGCGCGCGCGCTGGTCGAGTCGTTCGTCGGCCCGCGCCTGGCGTCCATCCGGGACGGTGCGGCGTGAAGCGCGCGAAATCACTGACGGCGCCCGCCGGCGTGCGCCCCTGCGACGGGCAAGAGGGCGCCTGCTCGCGCTGCGGCCCCATCTTCGCCGAGCGCTTCCCGTTGCTCGAGCGCACGCTCAACGGCCGGCGCCTGGTCTACCTGGACAGCGCGGCGACCACGCAGAAGCCCGGCGCGGTGATCGCCGCCGAGGCGCGCTACTACCGCCTTCACAATGCCAACGTGCACCGCGGCCTGCACACGCTGGGCGTGGAATCCACCGACCTCTACGAGGGCTGTCGCGCGCGCGTGGGGCGCTTCCTGGGCGTGCCGGCGGGGCAGGTGGTCATCACGCGCGGCGCCACCGCGGCGCTCAACCTGGTGGCCGGCGGCCTGGCGCCGACGCTGAAGCCCGGCGACGAGGTGCTGATCACCGAGATGGAGCACCACGCGAACCTGGTGCCGTGGCTCGAGCTGGCCCGGCGCGAGGGCCTGGTGGTCCGGCACCTCCCGGTGACCGACGGCGGCGAACTGGACCTGTCGCGCCTGCCCGAGCTGCTGAACGGCCGCACGCGCGTGGCGGCGCTGACCCACGTCTCGAACGTCTTGGGCACCATCAACCCGGTGGTCGAGATCGCGGCGGCGGCCCGGCGGCGCGGCGCGCTGGTCGTGGTCGACGCGGCGCAGTCGGCGGGGCACCTGCCGCTGGCCTTCGACGACCTGGACTGCGACTTCCTGGTCTTCTCCGCGCACAAGGCCTACGGACCGATGGGCCTGGGCTTCCTGGCCGGGCGGGCCGAGGCGCTGGAGCGCCTGCGCCCGGTCGAGACCGGCGGCGAGATGATCGAGACGGTGAGCCCGGAGCCGGCGCCGTGGGCCGCGATCCCGCAGCGCTTCGAGGCGGGCACGCCGAACGTGGCGGCAGCGGCGGCGTTCCCGGCGGCGCTGGACACCATCGACGAGGCGACGATCGAGCGGCTGCGCCAGCACGAGATCTCGCTGACGGCCTACGCCCTGGAGCGGCTGCGGGCCAAGGGCGGCCTGACGATCTACGGCCCGCGCGAGGCGGAGCGGCGCGGCGGCCTGGTGTCGTTCCACGACCCGATGGTGCACCCGCACGACATGGCGCAGCTGCTGGATTCGCTGGGCATCGCCGTGCGCGCCGGGCATCATTGCGCGCAGCCGCTGCATCGACGACTTGGTGTTGTGGCCACCAGCCGCGCCTCGTTCGGCATGTACAACTCGCACGACGACATCGACGCCCTGATCGACGGCATCGGCTACGCGCGGAGCGTGTTCGGCGCATGAACGGCGGGCTGGACGAACTGTACCGGGAAGTGATCCTCGACCACCATCGGCGGCCGCGCGGGCAGGCGCCGCTGCCCGGTCCCGCCGACGCGCGCGCCGAGGGGAAGAACCCCTCCTGCGGCGACGAGCTGGTCCTGGAACTGGCCTGCCCCGGCGAGGCGATCACCGGCGCCCACGTGGCCTGCCGCGGCTGCGCCATCGCCACGGCCAGCGGTTCCATCCTGGCCGAACTGGTCCCCGGCCGCTCGCCCGCGCAGGCGCGCGCGCTGGCCGAGGCGTTCCGCGAGGCGATGCACTCGCCGGACGGCGCCCTGCCCGACGCCCTGCAGCCCGGCGACCTC
>VGXH01000514.1 GCA_016873405.1 bacterium | reverse complement strand
GCGCTGTCCGGCGGCATGAAGCAGAAGCTCCTGATCGCGCTGGCCTTGGCCCCGGAATCGTCGCTGCTGATCCTCGACGAGCCGACCGCCAGCCTGGACGCCGCCGCTCGGCAGGTCTTCTACGAACTGGTGAGCGAACGCGCCGGGTCGGCGACGCTGCTGCTGTGTTCGCACCGCCTGGAGGAGGTGCGCCACCTGGTGGATCACGTGGTGGGGCTGGAGGAGGGACGGCTGGCTTTCGACGGGCCGCTGGACGTCTACCTGGGCTCGCGCAGCCATGGCGTGGTCGAAGTGTACCTGCGCGACCGCGCGCACGAGCCGTGGCTGCGGGCGGGCGGGTTCCTGCCCGGCGCCGGCCGGGGCTGGGCGCGCACGGTGACGCACGACGAGAAGCTGGCCATCGTTCGCCAGGTGACAGCCGCCCTGGGCGCGGACCTGGAGAACCTGGTCGTGCGCGACCTGGACCTGGTCGAGGATCCGGGCGGTGACGGGCCGGCCTCACAAGGCGCGGATGTCGCGGCCATGGCGCCGCCGGCGCGACGGGAGGGCATCGCATGACGACCGCGAAGCGCAGCCGGATGCTGCCGATCCTCATCGTCGCCGCGGCGCTGGCGGCCGTCCTGGCCGTCGTGGCCGCCGTCCGCCGCGCCGAATCCCTGCCCGGAGGGCCGCAGGACGTGGTCTGGGACCACACGCAGTGCGCCGAGTGCCGCATGTCGGTCAGCGAGCGCGCCTGGGCCGCCCAGGCGCAGCTCACGGACGGCCGCGTGCTGGATTTCGACGACTGCGGCTGCCTGTTCCGTTTCACCGCGCGCGAGAAGACCCCCGTGCACGCGGTCTACTACCGGCACCTGAAGGAGGACCGTTGGTTGGCCGAGGCCGAGGCGGCGTTCATCACCGCCGGACCTTCGCCCATGGGCTACGACCTGGGCGCGGTGGCGGCGGGAACGCCGGGTTCCGAACCGGCGGCGCGCGTGCGCGCGCAGCACGAGGCCGCCGTGCGCGCCGCCGACGGGGGGACGGCGCATGCGCATTGACCGCACCCGCACCCTGGCGCTGGCGCGCCTGGACCTGGGCGACGTGCTGCGCTCGCGCTGGCTCTTCTTCTGCCTGCTTCTCTATGGGGCGCTGGCGGTGATGTTCCTGCTGGTGGGCCTGCGCGAGTCGACCGTGCTGGGGTTCACCGGCCTGGGCCGCGTGCTGTTGTCGATGAGCCACGCGCTGGTGCTGCTGCTGCCGCTGCTGGCGTTGTCGGCCACGGCGCAGGTGGTCAACCGCGCCCAGGACGACGGCACCCTGGAGCTGATGTTCAGCCACCCCGTCACGCGCGAAGAGTACTTCGTCGGCGTCACCCTGGTTCGCTACGGAGTGCTGCTCGCGCCGTTCGTGCTGCTGATGGTCCTGGTGACGCTGGTCGGCTGGCTGGTCCTGGGCAGCGCCCCGGCCTGGGGCTTCCTCGGGCGCGGGCTGCTGGTCTGCTCGGCGCTGATCTGGGCCTTCACCGGCTGCGGCCTGGCCGTCTCCACCTTCGTGCGCAACCAGGCGAAGGCCGTGATGATCCTGCTGGGGATCTGGGTCACCTCCGTCGCTCTGCTCGACTTCCTGCTGATCGGCGTGATGCTGCAGTGGCGCCTCAACCCGCAGAGCGTGTTCCTGCTGGCGGCGCTCAACCCGGTCGAGTCGGGCCGTTTGGCCCTGCTCTCGGCAGCCGAGCCGACGCTCACGGTGCTGGGCCCGGTGGGGTTCTATCTGGCGCACCGCGTGGGAGCGCCGGCGCTGCTGGCCGTGGGCACGCTGTGGCCGGCGCTGCTGGGGACGGCCGGCTGGTGGCTGGCGCTGCGGCGCTTCCGCCGGCAGGACCTCACTTGAACCGCGCGCCGGGACGGCGGTTCCGGCGCGGAAGGAAGGGACTCCCATGCGGCGCATCCTGCGCAACTTCACGACCGTGCTCGGCCTGCCGGTGGGCGGGCGGCAGCGCCTGCTGCTGGTGGCGCTCATCATCCCGCTGGCGACGAGCTCCGTCTTTCCGCTCTGGCGCATCCGCATGGAGGCCCCGCAGTACCCCAAGGGCCTGTACATGGACATCTACACCTACAAGCTGGACGGCGGCAACGACGGCCGCGACGTGACGGAACTCAACGGACTGAACCACTACATCGGGATGCGCAAGATCGAACGGAGCACGGTGCCCGAGCTGGGCTGGATCCCGTTCGCCTTCGGGGCCCTGGCCCTGCTGACGCTGCGCGTGGCGGTGCTCGGTCGCGTGCGCGACCTGGTGGACCTGAGCGTGCTGATCGGCTACGTCTCGCT
>VGXH01000513.1 GCA_016873405.1 bacterium | reverse complement strand
GTAAGTACGACCCGTCGCCCGACGCGATCGAAGAGCCTCGCGCCCAGCGCCTTCTCGAGCGCCGCGATCTGCGCGCTGACGGCCGGTTGCGTCAGGTGCAGCTCGGCGGCCGCGCGGGAGAAGCTGTCCAGCCGCGCGACGGCCCGGAACGTCCGCAATTGCGCCACGGTGAGCATCCGGTCCCTGCCTCCGTTCTTCCGACCCTGCCGCTCAGTTCTCGAGACGGCTGCGCAGCGTGCTGCGCGGCAACTGCAGCAGCCGCGCCGCGATGGTGACGTTGCCGCCCGCCCGCGCCAGCGCCCAGTCCAGCAGTTGGCGTTCGCAGCGTTCCATGTAGCGGCGGTAGTCCACCGCCTGGCCGTCCGCCGGCAGGTCGGGCGGCGACGGCGGCACCACCGTGGCGACCGTCGGCCGCGACGGCCGGTCCCCGAGCAGGTCCCGCAGGTCATGTTGCGGCAGCGCCAGCCAGCGCTCGACCAGGTTCTCCAGCTCGCGCACGTTCCCCGGCCAGTCGTGCGAGGCCAGCAGTCGGCTCTGCTGCGGGTCCAGGTGCCAGCGTCGCGCATCGCCGCCGTGCTTGAGCACGAAGTGCCGCACCAGTTCGGGGATGTCCTCGCGCCGCTCCCGCAGCAGCGGCATGCGAAGGGGGATGACGTTGAGCCGGTAGTACAGATCCTCGCGGAACGAGCCGGCCGCGACCAGCTCGCGCAGGTCGCTCTTGGTGGCGGCGACCAGACGGATGTCGATCGGCACCGGGCGGCGCGCGCCGACCGGGAGCACCTCGCGCTCCTGGATGACGCGCAGCAGCTTCACCTGCATGGACAGCGGCACGTCGTCGATGTCGTCGATGAAGAGGGTGCCGCCCCGCGCGCTCTCGAAGTAGCCCTGGTGGTCGCGGTCGGCTCCCGTGAAAGCGCCCTTGCGGTAGCCGAACAGCTCGCTCTCCAGGAGCGTCTCGGGGATGGCCGCGCAGTTGATCGCCACGAACGGCGCCTGCGCGCGGTGGCTCAGCTCGTGGATCGCGCGCGCCGCCACCTCCTTGCCCGTGCCGCTGGGACCACAGATCAGCACGGTGTGTCCGCCGGGCGCGATCGCCTGGATCGTCTGCCTCAGGTTCCGCATCACCTCCGAGTTGCCCACGATCCCGGCCTCGCCGAGACTGCTGATCCGGCGCCTGAGTTCGCTGTTCTCCCGGATCACCGCCTGCAGCTGCTCGATGTGGCCGAGAAGCGTGAGGATCTCGTCGGACTGGAAGGGCTTGCTCACGTAGTCGTAGGCGCCCAGACGCAGCGCCTCGATGGCCGACTCCGTGGAGGCGAAGGCGGTCATGATGATGACCTTGGCGCGTCCGCCGCGCGACTGGACCTCGCGCAGCAGGTCCAGGCCGCTGGCGCCCGGCAGGCGCAGGTCGGTCAGAACGACATCGAACGGGGTCGCGGCGATCGCCGCCAGCCCCGCCGGGCCGTCGGCGCAGGCGACGACCTCGTGACCCTCGCGGGTCATTGTCCCGGCCAGCGCCACGCGGGTCATCTTCTCGTCCTCGACCAGGAGGATCCTCAAGCGGTCACCTCCGCCGGCAGGATGACGGTGAACGTGGCGCCGCCGCCCGGCGCGCTGGCCGCCTGCAGCTGCCCGCCGTGGGCCTCGACGATGCCCAGCGCGATGGACAGCCCCAGGCCGGTGCCGTCGCCCGCGGCCTTGGTCGTGAAGAACGGGTCGAACACGCGCGGCAGGTCCTCGGGCGCGATGCCGGGGCCGTCGTCGATGAAGGTGACGACGATGTCCCCGTCCCGCCGCCGCGCGCGCACGCGGACCAGGCCGTCATCGCCGATCGCGTCGGCCGCGTTGATCAGGAGGTTGGTGAACACCTCCTGCAGCATCGCGATGTCGCCGGTGACGGTCGGCAGCCCCGGCTCCAGATCCGTCTCCAGCCGCACCCGGCGCTTCGCGAAGTCGAACGACAGCAGCCTGGCCACCGAGGCGATGGCGCCGCCGATCTCGACCGGCTCCCGGGCCGGTTCCTGCTTGCGCGCGAAGCCGAGCAGCTTCTTGACGATCGAGGCGGCCTGCTCCATCCCCTGGTCCATCATCTCCAGGTAGGCCGCCGTCTGCTCCCGGTTCTCCGGGTCGTGGCGGATGGCGTAGATGCAGTTGCGGACGCCGTTGATGGGGTTGTTGATCTCGTGCGCGACACCGGCGGCGAGGCGCCCGGCCGTGGCCAGGCGTTCGGCGCGGTAGACCTGCTCGCGGGCGTCGATCAGCTCGCGCCGCGACCGGCCCAGCCGCCGCCCCATGTCCTGGAAGTGCCCCC
>VGXH01000512.1 GCA_016873405.1 bacterium | reverse complement strand
TTTTGACCATGGTGACCAGGTCCTTCACGCGGTCGGGATAGGCGTCGTGGAAGGCCTTGCTGCCGGCCATCCCGGCGTAGAGATGCTCGAAGAACGGGCTGTAGGTGCGGGCGATGAGGTCCGTGACGTAGGCCTGGTCGACGTTGTCGAAGGCGACGTCGACGTCCATGCTCGTGATGACCTCGATCTCGTTCTCGGCCGGGAACCAGGTCACCGGCGCGATCTCCAGGCGGGCGATGTCCATCGCGCGCAGGCGGCCCTGCGCCAGGATCGTCGCCGTCTCGCGCGAGACCGTCTTCTGCATGTAGATGGCCATGTCCTGCACGAACGGCAGGTTGTCCAGATCGGCGCTCTTGGAGACGCTTTCCTGGGCCGGGAAGAGCGGGTGGGTGATGCCGTGGTCGGCCAGCCGGACGCGCGTCTTCTGCACGTTCCGGTAGCTCACCCGCGCGGTGGCTCCGGCCGGGACCGAGACCAGGCGGTTCATCTGCGGCAACTCGGGCGCGCCGACCTGCATCGACGTGTGGAAGCCGGGGATGGCCAGGCGGGTGAAGACACCGGACTTGGTCGCGATGTCGATCGCCTGGAGTTCGCCCACCTGGACGTGGAAGCTCAGGCCCGTGCCCTTCTCGGCGGTGACGGCCAGCGCCGAGGGTTCTTCGCCCAGCTTGATGGTCGTCGCGCCGGCACCGACGGCCGACAGCGCCAACAAGGCGAGCATCAGGGACAGCAATCTCCTGCGCAGCATGTTGGGTACTCCCCTTGGAACTCGATGACCCGCAGGCCGGACGGCGCGGGGCGCACGAACGTGCGCGGCGTGCCGCGGAACGCCACCGTCCGGGCCCGGCCTGCGTGCGCCCGAACCCCTTAAGGATAGCACGCGCCGGTTCTGAGAAGAAAGAACCAACAAGCGCGAATTTGAGCAATTGTATCCCGTTCGCGCCACACATCGATTGAGAACAAAAATATCAATATGAAGTGATATGTGATGTATTTGGTTTTGATTTGCTGTAATGACGGGAACGCGTCGATGTGCGGGCGCTGCGGGTTGATGCAACCGGTTTGGCTTTTTATCATGACCTACCGCCGGCAAGGTGTTAAGATGTCTGCGGGTGAGCGGCATTCGACGGCCGTGGACCGCGCCGGGCGGCCGCGCCGGCGGCGTCATGGTGCCGCGCTTCGCCCGCAGGCGTTCCGAACGCGAGGAAGGCGATCGACGATGAAGCGAACCCTCCTGCTGCTGCCGCTGCTGGTCCTGGCGACGGCCACCCCGTCCGCGGCCGCGCTGTCGTTCACCTTCACAGCGGAAGACCAGGGCGCGGTGACCGACCTGGCCGTGCTGTCCCGATTCCAGACCACGATCACCAACACCGGCAGCACGGCCGACACGTACACGCTGACGGTGGTCAAGGACCTGCCGGCCTCCTGGGCCTGCTCGCTGTGCCAGGGGCTGGTCTGTTATCCGCCCTGGGTGACGCAGCTGAACATCCCGCTGCAACCCGGACAGGAAACGACGGTCGACGTGGACCTGACGCCGCTGGCGACCGACGGCGCCGGGATAGCCCACGTGACCGTCGTCAGCCAGGGTTCCCCGGCGTTGACGGTGACGCGGACGTTCCGGGTCGTGACCACGGGCGTGCAGGTGCTGCTGGTCGATGGCGACGGCGGCCAGTCGCTCGAGGGTTACTACACGCCGGCGCTCATGGCCGGCGACGTCACCTGGGCCCACTGGCCGCGCGACGAGGCCGGCGCGTTGTCGACGCTGGAACTGGCGGACTTCGACGCGGTCATCTGGTACTCGACGGGCGTGGCGCCCGGGCTGGATGACGCCGACCGGTCCGCGCTGGCCTACTATCTGCAGCACGGCGGCAGGCTGCTGCTGGGCGGCCAGGACCTGGCCTGGCAGCTGGGCGACCCCGCCAGTCCCTGGTACACGGGCCAGACGGTGTCGTGGCTGCAGGTCGTGCTGGGAACCGCCCACGCGGGCGCCGCCGCCGGCGCGACTTCGGTGTCGGCGCTGCCGGCAGCGCCGTTCAACCTGGCCTTCACGGGCACCCTCAACGGCATCGGCGGCGCCGGCAACAGCACCAGCCCGGACGCGCTGCAGGCCGTGGGCACGGGCGTGGCGGCGCATGCGTACGGCGGCGGGCAGCGGGCCGCCGTTTCCGCGGCGTGGGGCGCCGGAAGATCGCTGTTCTGCGGGTACGCCCTGGAGTCGCTGGCGGCGGGCGAGCGGTCCGGTCTCATCGACGGGTTCCTCGACTGGGCGCTGGGCCGGCCCACCGACGTGCCGGACGGCCGCCTGACGCTGGTC
>VGXH01000511.1 GCA_016873405.1 bacterium | reverse complement strand
CCCCCATGCCGTCCTTTCGCCGCGGGCGCCCGGGTCCCGGGTCCCGCGACCGAGGCTAGCAGCCCGGATCTTGGCAGTAAACAGCGACCGGACGTTCCCCTATATTGAACGGATGTCAGGGCGGCGAAACCCTCGCGGGACGGATGCATGACCAGGCCCTCTGGATTCCCGGCTCCCTTCCGACTCGGCCCGTGGCTGGTGCAGGCGGAACTCAACCGCATCACCGGGCCCGACGGCGCGCACCAGATCGAGCCGCGCGTCATGCGCGTGCTCCTGGTCCTGGTCGAAGCCGCCGGGGGCGTCGTCACGCGCCAGCGGCTGCTGGACGAGGTGTGGGCCGACGCCGTGGTGGGCGAGGAGATCCTCACGCGCGCGGTCAGCGAACTGCGCCGCGTGCTGGGCGACGACGCGCGGCGCCCCGCCTATATCGAGACGATCCGCCAGCACGGCTACCGCCTCCTCGGGCCGATCGAACCCGCGGACGCCGCCGCGCCCGTCGTCGATTCGGCGCCGCTGCCGCCCGCGCCCGTCACCGATGTGCCGCCGCCCCCCGCGACCCTGCCTGCCGGGCGCCGCGGCAGACGTCTTGCCGGACCCTGGTTCCTGGCGGCGATCCTGGCGGTCGCGGCCCTGCTGGCCGCGCACCAGTGGGCGCGACGGGAGTCACGGCCGCCCGCCGCGGAGCCGCTGCCCCTGACCAGCTATCCCGGGCGCGAACTGCATCCGGCGCTCTCGCCCGACGGCACGCGCGTGGCGTTCGCCTGGTCGGGCCCGGATGGCTCGGAACCCGGCATCTACGTCAAGCTGCGCAGTTCGGAGACCGCGCTGCGCCTGACGGCCGAGCCCGGCTGGCCGGCCTGGCCGGCCTGGCTGCCCGACGGCCAGAGCCTCGCCTTCGCGCAAAGCGCGGACACCGCCAGCGCCATCTGCCTGGTCGCCGCTCTCGGCGGGCCGGTGCGGCGCCTGCGCACCGTGCCATCGCTGGTGGACGGGCTGGCCGTGGACCCGGCCGGCGAGCGGCTGGTGTGGGCGGCCAAGGGGCGCAGCGACGGCTCTTACCGGCTGTCGGGGCTGGCGCTGTCCGATCCGGACGCGCCCTGGAACCCGGCGCCGGCCACCGGGGCCCTCGGCGACGTCCAGCCCCGCTTCTCGCCGGATGGGCGATCGCTGGCCTGGGTCGCGCTCGAACCGGGCGGGTCCGGCACCATCTATCGCGCCGCACTGGCGGGCGGGGGACCCGAGCGGGTCGTCAACGCGCGCGGTCCGGTCGCCGGGCTGGCCTGGACGCCAGGCGGCGATCGCCTGGTCTACGCCGCGGCGCCCGGCGGCACCTTCGCGCTGTGGGCGGTGGGCGCCGGCGGCGGCCACCCGCGCCCGCTGCTGGCGGCGGCCGAGTTCTGCCTGCACCCGACGCTGGCGGCGGCCACCGGCGACCTGGCCTGGGAGCAGGTCCGCCTGGACCAGGACATCTGGGGCCTGCGGGTCGCCGGGCACGAGCCCCTGCGCTTCGAGACGGCGCCGTTCGTCGTCTCCACCCGCTGGGAAGCCGACGCCGATCTTGACCCGGCCACCGGACGCGTGGTCTTCGTCTCCCAGCGTTCGGGCCGGCCCGCGCTGTGGACCGCCGGTCCGGACGGCTCCGGCCCGGCGCCCCTGATCGAGGTGGCGGGGGCCGTGCTGTCGTCGCCGCGCTGGTCTCCCGACGGCGCGCGGGTGGCGTTCCGTTCCGTGCGCGACGGCGGGGCCGAGGTGATGGTGGTGGCCCCGGCCGGCGGCCGGTCCCGCTCCGTGCCCCTGGAAGCCGAGGACGCCCTGCCGACCGGCTGGACCGCCGACGGTCGCGCGCTGCTGGTGGCCGCGGACCTGGGCGACGGCTGGCAGGTCCACCGCCTCGACCCGGTCGACGGGGCGCGGCAGACGCTGACCCGCGACGGCGGGCTGACCGCGGCCGAGTCCGCCGACGGCCGCACGCTCTACCATACCCGGCCCGGGCGGGCCGGCCTGTGGCGCCTGGCGCAGACGCCGGGCGCGGTGCCGGAACTGCTGATTCCGGCCCTGCCCCCCGGGGACCGGGGAGCCTGGCGCCTGTCCGGCGACGGCATCCACTGGGTGTTGCGCACGCGCGGGGCGGCGGTGCTGATGCGCCTCGAGCTGGGCACGGGCGCCTCACGCCCGCTGGCCGAGTTGCCGGGCTGCGCCGGCGGAACGCTGGCCGTCTCGGCCGACGGATCGCTGGTCCTGTTCGCGCATGTCGGGGAAGCCGAAGGCGATCTGATGTTGCAGCCGGGGCCTTTCTCGCCCAATCCTTAATCTATTGTA
>VGXH01000510.1 GCA_016873405.1 bacterium | reverse complement strand
CGCCGGCGCGGCGGGATCGCGCTCGGGCGGCAGCGCGAAGACGTCGTCCAGGCGCGTGGCGGCCGCGGCGGCGCCCTGGGCCTCGGCGTAGAGGTTGGACAGCGAGGCCAGCGGCATCGCCACGCGGAAGGCCAGCAGCAGGAAGGCGACCAGCTCGCCGCCGGTGGCCTGCCCGCGCCCGGCCAGCAGGAAGCCGTAGACGACCACGCCGACCAGGCACACCCACAGCGCCATCTGGATGCCCGCTTCGAGGGCCGCCTGCAGCCAGGCCCGCCGCGCGCCGTCGGCGCGGTAGCCCTCGATCATCGCCTCGAAACGGGCCTTCTCGTGGCCCTGCGCGTTGTGCACCTTGAGCGTGGCGATGCCGCCGACCGTCTCCTGCACGTGGCTGCTGACCCGGCCCAGGCTGTCGTACATCCTTCGGGAGAGGCGGCGCAGGCGCGTCCCGAACAGGCGCACGAGCAGGATCGTGGCGGGGATCAGCAGCACCACGACCAGCGTCAGCCGCGGGTTCAGCCGCGTCATCAGGACCAGCGCTCCGACCAGCGTCAGCAGCGCGCGCGCGAGGGCGACCAGGCCGCCGGTCAGGACGTACTGGATGGCGCCGACATCCGAGGTCACGCGCGTGGAGAGGTCGCCCGCCTTCTGGTCCGTGAAGAAGAGCGCCGGCAACTCCAGAAGGTGCGCGTAGAGGCGACGGCGCAGGCGCGTCGCCGTTTCCAGCGCCAGGCGCGCGGAGACCACCGAGAACAGGAACGAGCCGACCAGCTGGGCGACCAGCAGGCCGCCGAGCCACCCCAGCAGGCGACGGTCGAAGCCGGGCTGCTGGCCGGCCGCGGCGGCGGCGTCGACGAAGCGCCCGGCGACCAGCGGGATGGCCAGGCTGACCGCCGTGGCCAACAGCATCAGAAAGCCGGCGGCCGCGAGCGCGGTCTCCTGGCCGCGCAGCAGGGAGAGATAGGGGCGCAGGGCCGCCAGGCCGGCGCTCGGGTCCTGGACGCCGGCGGCCCGCGCCGCGCCGTGGGCAGCCGGGGGCGCCCCGCGCCGCGCTGGGGTCGATTTCACTTCAGTCTCCATCGTTTCGGGACGATTCCGATGACGAATCGGAACCGTTCGCGCGAGCATAGTACGCCGGCAGGGCCGACCCCAATCGGTTTCTCGATTTGCGGGCTGGTTGCGCGGCGCCGGCGATGCTAGATTTCGTCGGAACTCCGCGCGACGATTCGCCTTCGGACCGCGACCGCGAGGCCCTGTCTCGAGCCGACACGGACCCAGACGAACGGAACGCAACCGATATGTGCGGCATCTTGTGCAGGCATGCGCGCCGGGGACGGGACCCGGCCTCCGCACCGGCACGACGCCTCGATGAACTCGAGACCCTGCTGGCGACGCTCGGCCACCGGGGCCCCGACGCGGCGGGCAGCCTCAGCCACGGCGAGGCCTGGCTCGGGCACACGCGTCTGGCGATCATCGACCTGGTCAGCGGCGACCAGCCGCTGCTCAACGAGGACGGCACCGTCGCCGTCATCCTCAACGGCGAGATCTACAACCACGCCGAACTGCGCGAGGACCTGCAGTCCCGCGGCCATGTCTTCCGCTCCCGCAGCGACACCGAGGTGCTGGCCCACTTGTGGGAGGAGTACCAGGAGGCGATGCTCCATCGCCTGGTGGGGATGTTCGCGTTCGTGGTGCACGACGACCGGCGGGGCGTGCTGTTCGCCGCCCGCGACCGCCTGGGCGAGAAGCCCCTGCTGTACCACCAGGCGGGCGACGAGCTGTTCATCGCCTCCGAACTCAAGGCCCTGGCGCCGCTGCTCGGGCCCGAGCGACGCATCGACCGGCAGGCGCTCGCCCTGTACCTCAACTGCATGTACGTGCCGGCGCCGCTGACCATCTTCGAAGGCGTCCGCAAGCTGCCGCCGGGTCACTGGCTGCGCCACGACGCCCGGGGCCTGACGGTGCAGCGCTACTGGGAGCCGCGGCTGACGGTGGACTGGTCGATGACCGAGGCGGAGGCCGTGGCGGGGCTGCGCAGGCATCTGCAGGCGGCCGTGGCCGGGCAGCTGGAAGCGGACGTGCCGGTCGGCGTCTTCCTGTCGGGCGGGCTGGACTCGTCGTCGGTCGTCGTCTGCGCGGCGGCGGCGGGCGTCCGCACGGCGACCTACACGATGGGAATGGGCGGCGGCCTGGACGAGCGGCAGTGGGCCGCCCAGGTCGCCGAGCGCTACGGGACCGATCACCACGAGCTGTGGGCGGACCGCGAGGTGCCGGACGTCTTCGCGCAGGTGATGGACCACCTCGATGAACCCTTCGCCGACAGCTCGGTG
>VGXH01000509.1 GCA_016873405.1 bacterium | reverse complement strand
GCGGTGACCAGGTCATGGGCGTATACCCGCTTCTCGCCACCGAGACCTGCTGGTTCCTCGCGACCGACTTCGACAAGAACAACTGGCGGGAGGACATCACGGCATTTGCGGAAACCTGCCGCCAGTACCGTGTGCCGCTCGCCATCGAGCGCTCCCGCTCCGGCAACGGCGCGCACGCCTGGTTCTTCTTCGCGTCGCCAGTGTCAGCGGTCGCGGCGCGCAGGCTCGGCTGCTTCCTCATCACCGAGACCATGGCTCGCCGCCACCAGCTCTCGATGGAGTCCTACGACCGGCTCTTCCCCAACCAGGACACTATGCCCAGGGGCGGCTTCGGCAATCTGATCGCGCTGCCGCTCCAGCGCCAGGCGCGCGACGCGGGCCACTCAGTGTTTGTGGACGACTCCTTCATCCCGTGGCCTGACCAGTGGGCCTTCCTCGCCGGCGTGCAACGACTGGATGCCGCACTCGTGTACGCACTCGCGGACGAGGCCAGCCGGTGCGGACAGGTGATCGGCGTACGTATGGGCGACCTCGGCGACGAGGATGACCGGGCACCGTGGAAGCGTCCTCCATCGGGCCGCCCGCGGAAGGTCGTGATCACCGGGCCGTTGCCACCGGTCGTCAAGGCTGTCCTGGCACAGCGACTCTTCCTGGAGAAGACGGGGCTGCCGCCGGCTTTGCTTAACCAGCTCATGCGCCTGGCCGCGTTCCAGAACCCTGAGTTCTACAAGAAGCAGAGCAGACGCCTCTCGACGGCGCTGACACCGCGGGTGATCACCTGCGCTGACGACCGGAGCGAGCACATAGCACTCCCGCGCGGCTGCCTGCCCGAGGCCGCGGAGCTGCTCAATGAGTATGGCGTCAAGCTCGAAATCAGCGACGAACGCGAAGCGGGCAGGCCCGTCGACTTCACTTTCCAAGGCACGCTGACAGCGCTCCAGGAGCAGGCGGTCAAGGCCCTGCTGGCGCACGATACCGGAGTGTTCGTCGCGCCGCCGGGGATTGGCAAGACGGTCGTCGGCACCTGCCTCGTGGCTGCCCGCAAGACCAGCACGCTCATTCTGGTCCACCGCAAGCCGTTGCTCGACCAGTGGATCGGCCAGCTCGCACTCTTCCTCGGTATCGAGCCGAAAGACGTCGGCCAGATCGGCGCAGGCAAGGCCAGACCCACTGGACGGCTCGATGTGGCGATGGTGCAGAGCCTGGTTCGCAAGGGCTCGGTCTCCGATCTCGTCGCCGGCTACGGCCAGGTCATTCAGGACGAATCGCACCACTGCCCGGCGGTGAGCTTCGAGCGCGTACTCGCCGAGATGAAGGCCAGGTACGTCGTCGGCCTGACCGCGACACCGCAGCGCCGTGACGGCCACCACCCGATCCTCACCATGCAGCTCGGCCCAGTGCGGTTCGCGGTCGATGCCAGGAGCCGGGAGGCGCGGCGTCCCTTCGACCACAAGCTCGTGATTCGCGAGACAGAGTTCTCGTCGAACGGCAGGCTGGGGGACGCCGGCATCCAGGAGTTGTACGCCGCGCTGGCGGCCGACCAGCGCCGCAATGACCTCATCTTCGACGACGTGGTCCGAGCCCTCGAGGAGCGGCGGTCACCGATCCTGCTCACCGAGCGACGCGACCACCTCGAGTACTTCGCCGAACGGCTGCGGAGATTCACGCGGCATCTGGTCGTGCTCCACGGCGGCATGAAGCCCAGGGAGCGGCGGGAGGTGATGGGCCAGCTTGCCTCGATTCCCAACGGCGAGGAACGATTGCTGATCGCGACCGGCCGGTACATCGGCGAGGGCTTCGACGACGCGCGCCTCGACACGCTGTTTCTGGCCCTGCCAGTTTCCTGGAAGGGCACGCTCATCCAGTACACCGGCCGCCTGCACCGCCTCTACCCCGGCAAGAATGAGGTCCGCATCTACGACTATGTGGACCACGCGGTACCGATGCTGATGAAGATGTTCGAGAAACGGCTGCGGGGTTACCGCGCGATTGGCTACGCCCGCGATGAGGCCGCGCCTGGTCGGCGCGACGTTGAGGACGGTGCCATCGTCGAGTATGACGACGTCGTCCTGCGCGACCTCGAGCAGCGGGAGGCCTGACCGTGCGGAGGAAGACGACCAGGCAGCCCGGGCGCAGTAAGGCACTATCCGCCGCCAGGCTCGACAGGATGATCGCGGATGCCATCGTAGACGCGTATGGGGAGTCCGAGCAGATCGTCGGCTTCTACACGATGCTTGAAGACAACCTCGCGACGCCTTTCAGGACCAGGGTGCTCGGCGTCGAGGTCACGGTTGAACGGCTCGACCTGACCGATGACGAGCAGATCGTC
>VGXH01000508.1 GCA_016873405.1 bacterium | reverse complement strand
GCCGGGGCCCTGGATGGCGAGCAGCAACTCCGCGCGCACCTTGTCGTCAGGCACCTGGTCGCAGAACCTCGCCAGGATCCCGTGTTCATCGAGATCGAAGCGCGTCGGCAGCGGCAGGAAGTGTCCCGCGCTGAACGCGGACCGCGCCAGCAGCAGGTGGGCGGTGGGGTCTTCCCAAGGCTCGTCGTCGTCGGTGTCGGCCTCGTCGTCGACGTACTCGTCGCTGATGGTGAACGAGGCGGCCTCGGCCCGGGACAGGACGATCAGTTCGCCGTTGCGACGATCGAGGAAGACGAGCCGGTCCTCGTTGGGCGTCTCCAGCCAGCCGACCACCGTCCGCAGGGAGAGGCTGAGTTCCGGGCCGTCGGTCATCGCGGAGCCCCTGCCGCTATTCGTACCTCAGCGCGTCGATCGGGTTGAGCGCCGCCGCCTTGCGCGCCGGCCAGAACCCGAAGAAGACGCCGACCGCCGCCGAGAAGCCCAGCGCGACGCCGACGGTGGCGCCGTCGATGACCGTCGGCCAGCCGGTCAGGCGTCCCACCAGCGCGCTGCCGCCGTAGCCCAGCGCCACGCCGAGCAGCCCGCCCAGCAGCGAGAGCACGACGGCCTCGACCAGGAATTGCAGCAGCACGTCGGCCGGGCGCGCGCCGACCGCCATGCGGATGCCGATCTCGCGCGTGCGCTCGGTCACCGACACCAGCATGATGTTCATGATGCCGATGCCGCCGACCAGCAGCGAGATACCGGCGATGCAGGCCAGCAGGATCGTCATGACCTCGGTGGCGCCGGTGGCGGCGTCGGCCAGGTCGGACTGATTCTTCACCTGGAAGTCGTCCTCCTCCCAGTCGCCCAGTCCGTGGCTCTCGCGCATGATCAGCTTGGCCTCTTCCATGGCCGCCTCGATGTCGGCGGCGGTGTTGGCCGAGCCCAGGATCTGCGCGATGAACTGGTGGCCGGACAGGCGTTCCTGCACAGTCGTCCACGGCGCGATGATCAGGTCGTCCTGGTCGCTGCCGCTGGCCGACTGGCCCTTCTTGGCGAGCACGCCGATGACCGTGAACGGCACGTCGCGCAGGATGACCTCCTGCCCGAGCGGCGAGTCGTCGCCGAAGATGTTCGTGGCCACCGTCTGGCCCAGCACGCAGACCTTGCCCCGCGCGCGCACGTCGCGGGCGTCGAAGAACTGGCCCTCGCTGGTCTGCCAGTCGCGAATGGTCTGGTAGGTGACGTCGACGCCGTAGACCGGACAGCGCCAGTTCATGCCGTTGCCGCCGCGGATGCGGCCGAAGGCCATGATCACCGGCGAGACCTCGGCCAGGTGCACGGATTCCCGGCGCAGCTTGTCGGCGTCCTCGACCTTGAGGCGATTGAAGGACCCCGCGCCGCCGCGCACGTTGCCGGTGTTGGAGGCGCCCGGGGTGATGACCACCATGTTCGTGCCCAGGTTGCGGATGCTCTGCTCGATGCGCGACTTGGCGCCGTGGCCGATGGCGACCATGACGATCACCGCGCCGACGCCGATGATGATGCCCAGGGCGGTCAGCATGCTGCGCAGCTTGGTGCGCCGGATGCTGCGCAGGGCAATCCGGACCAGCATCTGGGGCTTCATGCGGTTCCCTTCCGGCGGGCGTCGATGGCGGCCAGGTCGGCCGCCGCGTTGCCGCGCGGGCTGACCGGCTCGTCGCGGACGATGCGGCCGTCGCGAAGCTCGACGATCCGCTTGGCGTAGTGCGCGATGTTGTCCTCGTGCGTGACCATGACCACGGTCAGGCCCTGTTCGTTGAGCTGCTGGAACAGCGCCAGCACCTCGACGCTGGTGCGCGAGTCGAGGTTGCCCGTCGGCTCGTCGGCCAGGAGCAGGGCCGGCTCGGTGACCAGCGCGCGGGCGATGGCCACGCGCTGCTGCTGTCCGCCGGACAGTTCGTTGGGCAGGTGATGCGCGCGGTCGGCCAGGCCCACGCGGGCCAGGGCGGCCTCGGCCGCGGCCAGAATGTCGCGCCGCCGCGCGGCGCGGTCGTACATCAGCGGCAGCTCGACGTTCTCCAGGGCGCTGGTGCGCGCCAGCAGGTTGAAACCCTGGAAGACGAACCCGATGCGGCGATTGCGCAGGTCGGCCAGCTGGTTGCGGTCCATGACCTCGACGCGCTCGCCGTCCAGTTCGTAGGAGCCGGCGGTGGGCTGGTCCAGGCAGCCGATCATGTTCATCATCGTCGACTTGCCGGAGCCCGAGGCGCCCATCACGGCCACCATCTCGCCCTTCGTCACGGTCAGGTCGACGCCGGCCAGCGCGTGCACCTCGTTATCGCCCATCACGTAGGTCTTCGTCAGGCCTTCC
>VGXH01000507.1 GCA_016873405.1 bacterium | reverse complement strand
GAAGGGCACGGCGCGGGCGAGCCCTCGCTGACCGGCTCGCAGACCGAGGTGCCCGCGCCCGTGCTGCGACTGACGGCCAGCGCGACGATGGGCGAGGTGGAGGTCATCCGGTAGGCGCCGACGGCGGCGGTCACCGCCGCGGTGTTGCTCCTGCTTCTCAATCTCTTTATCAACAATGAGTTGCGATCGAAGTTCGATTGACGCGGTGGGCGTTGCTGCCTAGCTTCGGTCCACAGGTGCGGATCTGGGGGATGTCCCCCACAGGCTTTCGCCGTCAGGATCCCGTCGATGACCTCGACACCCCATGAGAACGCGCAGCGCCGGCGGGCGCGCGAGGATCTGGACATCCTGCTCGTCGCGGACGATGCCGCCGACCGCGCCCTGCTCCGGACGAGCCTGGCGGAGGTCCGGCTGGGCGAGTCCGGCGCCGGCCGCTGCTCGGTGTGGGAAGCCGGTTCGCTCGCCGAGGCTCTCGCCGCGGTCGCGGCCGCCTTCTTCGACGTGATCGTGCTGGACCTGCGCCTGCCCGATGTCAACGGGCCGGACGGCGTCAAGCGCCTGCTGTCCGCGCAGAACGTCGCCCCCGTCGTCGCGTTCGCGGACCGGTGGGACGCGGCGGCCGGCCTGGCCGCGGTGCGCTGCGGCGCCCAGGCTCTCCTGGGTCGCGACGGACTCGAACCCGCGACCCTCGGACGCACGTTGCTCTTCGCCGTCGAGCGGCACCGCCAGCGACGCAAGGTGGCGATCCGCGAGCGCGAGGTCGCCGCCAGCGAGGAGCGCCTGCGGCGCCTGATCGCCGCCTCGCCCGACGGCATCGTCATCACCGACCGCGCCGGTGTCGTCGTCTTCGCCAATCCCGCGGCCGAGACGCTCTTCAGCCGCCCCCGCTCAACCCTGATCGGCAGCCCGCTGGGCCTGCCCGTCGACGGCAGCCGCAGCGAAATGGTGCTCTACCGCCCGGACGGTCGTCCGCTCACGGCGGAGCTGCACGTGGCGCCGATCGAGTGGCTGGGACGACCAGGTCACCTGGCGAACTTCCGCGACATCACCGTGCACAAGCAGACGCTGCTCGAGCTGGACGACGCCCGGCTGCGGCAGATCATGGTGCGCGACCAGTTCCTGGCGCACGTCTCCCACGAGCTGCGAACGCCGATCACGGTGGCCGAGCAGTGGATCACGCTGCTGCACGACGGGTTGCTGGGGCCGACGACGCCGGAGCAGACCTCGGCGCTGGCAACGGCGCGACGCAACTGCCGGCATCTCGAGAAGCTGATCGAGGACCTCCTCGAGGCGCAGCGCAGCGAGTCCGGCAAGCTGCGCGTGGAACCGCTGCGCACCGACCTGCGGCATCTTGTCGAGGAGGCGATCGCCACGGTTCACGCCGCCCAGCGCGACGACGTCCTGCGATTCCGCGCCGACCTTCCCGATGACCTGCCCGACCTGCTGGCCGATCCCGGCCGGGTGCGCCAGGTGCTGGTCAACCTGCTGGGCAACGCCGCCAAGTTCACCCCCGCCGGCGGCACGGTCAGCGTGACCGCCGGGCCCGAGCCGCACGTTCCCGATCAGCTGCGCGTGTCCGTGCGCGACACCGGCTGCGGGATTCCGCCGGACGAGCACGAGCGCATCTTCGAGCACCTCTACCAGCGCGAGATGGGCCAGGAGGTGGCCCGCAAGGGCCTTGGCCTCGGGCTCTACATCTGCCGGCAGATCGTCACGCAGCACGGCGGGCGGATCTGGGCCGACAGCGAGGTGGGCCGCGGCAGCACCTTCCACTTCACGGTGCCGGTGTTCTCGTGCCGCGCGCTGCTGGACCGGTTGCCGGAGCCGCCCGGCGGCCATGGCGCGCTGTGCCTGGTGAGCATCGACGCGCGGCCCGCGGACGGCGCACCCCTGCAGGCCTTCGAGGCGCGTTACCTGGACGCGGCGCGCCGCGTGGCGGGCGAGTGCCTGCTGCCGGACCGCGACCTGCTGCTGCCGCGGCTCGTCTGCGACCAGCACGGCGAGCTCATGTTCATCGTGGCCGCAGCCGACGCGGCCGGCGCGGCCGTTCTGGTCGATCGGTTGCGCCGCCAGCTGGCGGGCGCGGGTGACGCCGGGGGCGGGCGCCTGGAGTTCCGCCTCGATGCCGCGCCGCTGCCGACTCCGGCGCCGCAGGCCGCCGCGGCGGGAGACCGGCTCCACGGGATCGCGGCCGTCCTGGAGGCCGAGCTCAAGCGGATGACCGTGGCCGCCGGCCGCCTGCTGCCCGGCTGATCGCAGGTCTCGCGGTCAATCGTGTAACAGTTACAACCAACATTACATCATTTATTATCTCCATAAGCCTATTCTTGCGTTTT
>VGXH01000506.1 GCA_016873405.1 bacterium | reverse complement strand
AGGCCAACGGCATTCGGTCCGCACCGTCGTGCACCAAGGAGCGCTTCTCCCTTCCGCCGAGGAGGAACCCATGAACCGCAGGCAATTCCTGGCCGGCCTGGTCGCCGGGGCCGTCTCGGTGACCGTGCTGCCCGCACTGGCCGAGGCGTCCACGCCCGCGCGCCGTCGCCGTCGCCGTCGCCGCGTGCGCAGACGAATCCGCCGCCGCATCCGTCGCCGCGCCGTCCGCCGGCTGGTCCGCGGTCGTCCCTACTGGGTCGTCCCGGTGGGTCTGGCTGTGGGTTGGGAGCTGCTGCACGAGGATCGCGTCGTCGTCGTGCGCGAGATCAAGGTGGTCGAGGTCGAGGGTCTGAAGACCGAAGTCGCCGTGGTCGTGGCCGCCGACGCCGCGGTCGAGCCCGGAAAGCCCGCTGCCATCGAGGAGATTCCCCTCATTCGCGAGGATACCAAGGAGAACGCGGAGGACCTCGAGGGCTCGCGTCTGCCGGACGACGACAAGTCGACGCCTGGACGCGAAGTCGAGATCGAGGAGGAGATCGAGGTCGACGAGTAGACGGACTGCGCGATGAGCGCCGCGCTGGGGCCGGGTTCCGCCCGGCCCCTACCAGTTCGCCAGCGGCGCCGAGAACTCCGAACCCTCCAGCTTCCCCATCTGGTCCAGGATCTGTCCCTGCCGCCTCAGCACGTAGGCCGACGGGCGGCCGGCGTCCATCCGCCGCGGGTTGGGCAGGACCGCGGCCAGGCGCGCCGCCCGCGCGCGGTCCAGGCGGTCGGGCGCGGCGCCGTAATGGACGCGGCAGGCGGCGCCGACCCCGAACACGCCCTCGTCCCACTCGGCCAGGTTCAGGTACATCTCCAGGATCCGCTCCTTCGGCCAGAGCAGCTCGATCCAGAACGTATACCAGGTCTCCAGACCCTTGCGGAGCCAGCTGCGGCCGCTCCAGAGGAAGAGGTTCTTGGCCACCTGCTGGCTGATGGTCGAAGCGCCGCGGCGGCGGCCGCCCTCGCGCGCCTCGGCCAGGGCGTCGCGGATCGCCTCCGTGTCCCAGCCGTGGTGAAGGAAGAACCGCTGGTCCTCCGCCGCGATCACGGCCAACGGCAGGGTGGGGACGATGTCGCGGCGCGGGACCCAGCGGTATTCCAGTCGCCAGGCCCGGCCCTCCCGGCGGGCCTCCAGCCAGCGCTCGGCCATGACGCCGGACACGGGCGGCGGCGCGAAGCGCCAGAGGACCACCGCCAGGACGGACGTCAGGGCGGCCGCGGCCAGGAGCCGGGCGGACAGGCGCGCGGCGCGCCGCAGGCGGCGGCGCCCGCCCGCCGGCCCGGGCCGGGCCGGTCGGCCGCGCCCGGCGGCCGGACTGTCTGCCAAGGGTCGCTCCGCGTCCATCGTCCCCCGCCGAACTGGCGACTGAAGGTGTGCCCGCCCGCGCCGATAGTCCCGCGCAATCCCCGTTCACGGGCTTGACGGACACGCAGTATACTCCGTCCTTGGAATCGCATCAGGAACGATCGGGAGAGGAGCTCCGTGGTCAATCTGCCCCGCGCCCGCCTCGACTGGAGGCCGGGCCTGATCGGACGCCTGGTCATCGGCGTCGTGCTTCTGTTCGTCATCGCCTCGGTCGTGTTCGTCGCGCGCGAGCTGACGACCTCGCGCGAAAAGGCCGTCACATCCGCCGGCTGGCCGCCGACATGACCTGGGAGGTCGAAGCCGGCGCCAGCGATGCGATCCGTTTTCCCGCGGACGGCCCCTTCGACATCCGTCACGGCTACACCCGCATCCGGGAGTTCGCCGACCGGGCCGTCGCGCGCGGCTTCGTGATCGAATCGCAGGCGCGCTGGTCCGAACGCATGCGCGAACTGACCGACAAGGGGCTTTTCACCACCTACTGGGAGAAGACGCGGGCCGGCCTGGTGCTGATGGCGGACGGCGACGAGCCCATGTACGATGCGCGCCGCCCCGCCCGCACCTACGCCACCTTTGCCGCGCTGCCCGACCTCCTGGTGCAGTCGCTGCTGTTCATCGAGAATCGGGAACTGCTGGACCCGAGCTATCCCTACCGCAACCCCGCCATCGAGTGGGATCGCCTGGCGCGCTCCGTGCTGCAGCTGGGCATCCAGCAACTCGACCCCGAACAGCGCGTGTCGGGCGGCAGCACCCTGGCCACGCAGATGGAGAAATACCGGCACTCGCCCGAGGGGCGCACCTCCTCCGTGGGCGAGAAGTTCCGGCAGGTGGCCAGCGCCTCGCTGCGGGCCTACCTGCATGGCGAGGAGACGATGGCGGCCCGCCAGCGCATCGTCACCGAGTACATCAACTCGCTGCCGCTGGGCGCCCCC
>VGXH01000505.1 GCA_016873405.1 bacterium | reverse complement strand
TGGAAGGGCGATTCAGCCACGGCCGACCAGGTCGCCGCGTCCTCGCGCACGAACAGGTCCCAGGGCTGGTACTCCAGCACGAACAGGCCGCCCGGGCGCAGCAGTCCGGCCAGGCGCGGCAGGAAGGCGCGGGCCTGCGCGGGCTGGAAGGAGTGGAACTCGCCGAACCAGAACGTGACCGCGTCGAAGGGCGCGCCGCTGCGGGCGGCGAAATCGTCCGGCAGCGCGGTGAGGTCGGCGGCCAGGAAGCGCAGGTCCAGGCGGTTGGTCTCGGCGTGCTCGCGGGCCCAGCGCAGGGGCTCGGGCGCGACGTCGAAGCCGCAGCCGCCGTGGCCGCGCGCGGCCAGCTCGTGCAGGTAGAGCCCCGGGCCGCAGCCCACGTCCAGCACGCGCCACGGCCCGGGCGTGCCGGCGCGGGCCCGCAGCTGCCCGAGCAGCCAGTCGACGTGGGCCCTGACCACGTCCGGGGCGCGCGTGGCCATGTGGGTGCCGGGGTCCAGGTGCACGCCCAGCATCCGCCGGCTGAACGCGGGTTCGGACCACGGCAGCTGGGCGCCGTCCCGCCAGGGCCGGGGCGGCCGGGTGGCGTCCAGGATGGCCCGCAGGCCGGGCAGTCCGGACGGATCGTCGTGCATGGCGGCGGCCTCCGACGGTGGACTTGTCCCCAGGGGTGTGGATAACCTCGGCGCCGACCGCGCGGGGGCGGCGGGGGCGCACGGGGCCGATTATCGCGGCCCACCGGCGATCCGGCCATCCCGAAAGCGCCCTCATCCCCCGGTTGTCCACCGGGGCGCGCGAACTGTCCCCGGGGATTTCCACCACCTGTCCCCGGGGAATCGCGGTGGGGGACCGGCCCGGTTTTGGCGGTGCGGGCGGCGCGTGGTACCATGTCGCGGTCACCGAACCTCCCCAACCTTGCCAGGGTGCCCCACGATGGAAACGAAGCCCGAACGCGCCGGCCCGCCGGCGCCGGCCCCGCGCTCGGCCTACGGCTACGACCGTGTGCCGGAGAACCGTCGCCCGCCGTTCAGCGAGGAGGCCGAACAGGCGGTCCTCGGCGCCGCCCTGGTGGACAAGGAGGCGGTCGGCCTGGCGCGCGAGCGCATCGACCACGCCGACTTCTACCGCCTGGAGCACCAGCTCATCTTCCGGGCGATGTGCCGCCTGTACGAGAACGACCAGGCGGTGGACCCGATCACCATCGCCGACCTGCTGGAGAAGTCGGCCGAGCAGTTCCTGGACAAGGCGCAGCTCAAGGCGCTGGGCGGCCGCAGCCTGCTCGAGCTGGTCGGCGGCATGGACTTCCTGATCGACCTGGCCGGGATGATGGGCACCGCGGCGAACGTCGTGCACCACGCCGGGATCGTGCGCGAGAAGGCGGTGCTCAGGCGGCTGATCTCGGTCTCGGGCGCCATCGCCAGCGAGGCCTACGACGGCAGCGACGAGGCGGCGATCATCCTGGACCGCGCCGCCGGGCGCATCTTCGAGGTCAGCGAGCAGGCGCGCAGCGGCGGCTTCGCGGCGGTCGAGTCCATCGTGCCGGGCGCGTTCAAGGCGATCGAGGAGGCGTTCCAGAGCGGCGACGACGTGACCGGCCTGCGCACCGGCTTCCGCGAGATGGATCGCCGGACGGGCGGCCTGCAGAAGGGCGACCTGATCGTTCTGGCGGCGCGCCCGTCGATGGGCAAGACGTCGCTGGCGCTGAATCTGGCCTACAGCGTCGCGGTGCACGAGCGGCAGCCGGTGGGCGTCTTCTCGCTGGAGATGTCGCGCGAGCAGCTGGTGCTGCGCATGCTGGGCAGCAGCGGCTCCTTCAACCTGCACAACCTGAGGCGCGGGAAGCTGCGCGCCGAGGACTGGCCGCGCCTGACGCAGGCCTGCGAGCAGCTGTCGCGGGCGCCGATCTTCATCGACGACAACAGCGGCATTTCGGTGCTGGAGATGAAGGCCAAGGCGCGCCGCCTGAAGCAGCAGCACGGACTCGGCCTGATCGTGATCGACTACCTGCAGCTGATGACCGGCAGCGGCAGGGTCGAGAACCGCCAGCAGGAGATCTCGCAGATCAGCCGCAACCTCAAGGGTCTGGCCAAGGACCTGGGCGTGCCGGTGATCGCGCTCAGCCAGCTCTCGCGCGGGGTCGAGGCGCGCAGCGACCACAAGCCGATGCTGAGCGACCTGCGCGAATCCGGCGCCATCGAGCAGGACGCGGACGTGGTGATGTTCATCTTCCGCGAAGAGATCTACAAGCCCGAGGACGAGTCGCTGCACAACCTGGCGACGATCATCATCGGCAAGCAGCGCAACGGGCCGACCGGGCAGTTCGACCTGCACTTCCACACAC
>VGXH01000504.1 GCA_016873405.1 bacterium | reverse complement strand
GAAGGAGTCGGCCGAGACGGCGCTCAGCTACGCCCGCGGGCTGTGCCGGGAGATGTCCGGCGACTGGTTCAAGAAGAACCAGATCCATATCCACGTGCCGGAGGGCGCCGTGCCCAAGGACGGCCCCAGCGCGGGCATCGCCATGGCCACCGCGATCGTCTCGCTGCTGCGCGGGATCCCGGTTCGCGCGGACGTGGCCATGACCGGCGAGGTGACCTTGCGCGGACGCGTGCTGCCCATCGGCGGGCTGCCCGAGAAGGCGGTGGCGGCCGTGCGCGCGGGCTGCCGGCACCTGGTGATCCCGCGGGAGAACGAGAAGGAGTACGAGGAACTGGCGCCGGAGATCCGCCGCGACCTGACCGTGCATCTGGTCGAGACGATGGACCAGGTGCTGCCGCTGGCGCTGGTGGCGGACGGCAAGCGGGCGGCCGCCGGCAGAACCGGCCCCCGCAGCCGGGGCTCGCGCAAGGGCAAGTCGCCCGCGCGGCCCAACTGAGGCCGGCGGCCGTGCAGGTCCAGTTCGTCACCAGCACGCCGGACCTGTGCGGACGCCCGGAGCCGATCCTGCCGGAGTTCGCCTTCCTGGGGCGCTCCAACTGCGGCAAATCCTCGCTCATCAACCTCTTCCTCGGCCGACGGGACCTGGCCCGCACGAGCGGCAAGCCCGGCAAGACGCGGCTGCTGAACTACTTCGTCGTCGACGGCCGCTATTACCTGGTCGACCTGCCCGGCTACGGCTTCGCGAAGGTGAGCCGAGTCCAGCGCGAGGCCTGGCGGCGGCTCTTCCGCGCCTACCTGGCCGCCCAGGACCGGCCGGTGGCCGTCTTCCACCTGCTCGACGCGCGCCACCGCCCGACGGCCGACGACCGCGAGGTGGCCGGCTGGATCCGCGAGTCCGGGCATCCCTGCGCCATCGCGGTGACCAAGATCGACAAGGTCGGCGCCCCGCTGCGGGCGGGGCGATACCGCCAGATCGCCGACGGGCTCGGGGCCGCCGCCGAGACGCCGTTTCTGCCCACCAGCGCCGCCAAGAACCTGGGACGACCGGAGATGCTGGCCTGGGTGGAGGCGTTGCTGGAAGCCAACCCGGGAGCCTGAGTTTGACGGTGGGGTTTCACGGGCGGTATAATGGGATGGGCGGGGCGCCGGCTGGCGGCCCGCCTTCCGGGCGTGACCTGCGGGCGGTGGAGCGGATGCCTGCCTCGAACCAGTGCGGACGCCGCGCGGCGATCGTCGCCATCGTCGCCTTGGCCGCCAACTGCGCCGGCGACGCGCTGGCCACCAGTCTCGACATGTCGCGTCTGCCGGTGGTCGTGCCGAACCTCTGCGCGAGCTGCCACACGGCCGCCACGCCGACCGCCGGGAACGCGCGTCTGAACCCCTTCGGGCTGGACTTCCGCGCCAACGGACGCGTCTGGGACTCGGACCTTGCCGCCCTGGACTCGGACGGCGACGGCTGTCTCAATGGCATCGAGGTCGGCGACAGCGACGGCGACGGTCGCCCTGACGGGAACGTCACCTCGCAGGCCGGCAACCCCGGCCTGCCCGGCGACTGCGGTTCCGGGCCCCCGTTCGACGAAACGACCTGGGGCGCCATCAAGGCGATGTTTGACGGGCGCTGACCGATCGGCCATCATCCGATCGCCGACCGCGCGACATCCGGCGTGACGTCCGGGTGTTTTTTTGGGGCCGCGGCCCCGCAACCGGGAGTCTGCCGTGGGCAACCGCGTGATCATCGGCGGCCAGTGGGGCGACGAGGGCAAGGGCAAGATCGTCGATGCGCTCAGCCGCGACGTGGACTGGGTGCTGCGCTACCAGGGCGGCGCGAACGCGGGCCACACGATCCACATCGGCGCCGACAAGCACGTGCTGCACCTGATCCCGTCGGGCATCCTGCACGAGCGCGTGCGCTGCCTGCTGGGCGGCGGCATGGTCGTCGATCCCTGGGCGCTGCGCGACGAGATGATCGGGCTGGAGGAGCGCGGCTTCCGCGTGCGGGACCGCCTGTTCGTGGCCGCCGGCGCCGCGCTGCTGATGCCCTACCACACGCGCATGGACGAGTTGCGCGAGGCGAAGCTGGGCCGCCACGGCATCGGCACGACGGGGCGCGGCATCGGTCCGGCCTATCTGGACAAGGTGCAGCGCACGGGGTTGCGCATGGGCGACCTGCTGCTGCCGGCCGAGCGCCTCGAGCGCAAGGTCATCGACAAGATCCTCTCGGCGAACGAGGTCCTCGGCGCGATCTACCAGGCCGAACCGCTGCCGGCGAGCGTGCTGGCCGAGGAACTCGTCGTGCTGGCGCAGACCCTGGTTCCCCTGGTGGTCGAGGCGCACCGGGCGCTGGCGGGCG